>DASSGL010000168.1:0-6075 GCA_035693525.1 Gaiellaceae bacterium
AACGTCGACGCGGCCGCGAGCGGCCCGGACCACCTGCGCGGCGCGCTCAACGGCGGCTTCAGTGGAGTGATGAACGTCGCGGCCAACCGCGTCCCGCTCGCGTATGCGCGCATGCTCGAACAGTGGTGGTTGATGATCCCCGGCATCGCCGCCCTCGGCATCGGCGTTGCCGTCGCGCACGTCGGTCGCACTCGGACGCATCGGGCGGTCGCGGTTGCGCTGCTCGGCGGGCTCGCCGCGTCGCTCCTCGTGAACGACTCGCCGGGGCCGGTCGCGATCGCCGGGCTCACCGCCGTGCTCGCGATCGAGGACGGCCTCGTGTTCCGCACGCTCACGGCGCCCGTGCTGCGCCGGCTGCCGCTCCCCTTCGCACCGGCGCCGCAGGAGCCGTGAAGCTCCGGCAGCCCGTCTACGTCGAGGCGGCGCTGTCTGCGGCGGCAGCGGCGGCGGTGGCGGCGGTGCTGGCTTGGCTCGGGCCACCGGGTACGGACTTCGCCGCACACGCGTACCAGCGAACTCTCTTCCTCGAGCACGGCTTCACGCTCTGGAACAACTTCTGGTACGCGGGGCGCTACAGCTTCGTCACCTACAGCGTCCTCTACTACCCGCTCGCGGCGCTGCTCGGGATCCGCCTCCTCGCGGTTGCGACGATCGCGCTCGCAGCCTGCACGTTCGCGGTCGTGCTCTGGCGCGAGTGGGGCCCGAGAGCGCGCTGGTCGAGCCGCACCTTTGCGGTCGTGTGGGGCGGCATCGTGCTGTCGGCCGCATTCCCGTTCGCGCTCGGGATGTCGTTCGCGCTGCTCGCGATCTGGGCGCTGCAGGCAGGAAAGCGCTGGCGCTTCGCCGCCCTCGCAGGCCTGACTCTCGCCGCGAGCCCGCTATCGTTCCTGCTGCTCGTCGTGGTTCTCGCCGGCGTCGCAGCCGCACGGTGGAGGTCGCTCGACTGGGTGCCGGTGGCAACGGTCGTGGTCGCCGCGACCGCAGAGGCCGTCGTCTGGCGGCTCTTTCCGGGTGGGGGCCACTTTCCGTTCACGGCGCCGGAGTTCGCGGCGGGCGTGGCGTTCTGCGCACTGGGGCTCGCGATGACGTGGCGCGTCGACCGCGTGCTCCGCTTTGTCTTTGCCGCGTACCTGACGGCACTCGTGACGGTGTTCATCGTGCCGTCGGCGGTCGGAGAGAACATCGCGCGTCTTCGCTACGCGGCGATACCGCTCGCCGTGCTCGTCCTCTCGCTCCGACGCTGGCGGCCGCTGCCGGTCGGAGTGATCGTGCTCACACTCGCGTTCTCGTGGAACCTCACTCCACTCGCATGGAGCTATGTGCACGGACGGGGCGACGCCACGGCGAATGCCGCGGCCTGGCGCGGTACGATCCACTACCTTCGCGCGAACCTCCGGACGTCGTACCGGGTCGAGGCGGTCGACACGTCGACGCACTCGCCCGCCGTCTACCTCGCGGAGGCCGGAATCCCGCTGGCGCGCGGCTGGTACCGCCAGGACGACTTCCCGCAGAACGAGGTGCTCTACGACCGACTCGGCCCCCGCGCCTACCTCCACTGGCTGCGGGGGCTCGGCGTCGAGTACGTCGTGCTGTCGAATGCGACGCCGGACTACAGCGCACAGGGGGAGGCCGATCTCATCCGCAGCGGCCGATCCACGCTCGTCCGTGTGTTCACGACGCGGCAGATCGCGATCTACAAGGTGCCGGATGCGAGGCCGATGGTCACCGGGCCCGGTTCACCGAGGCTCACGACGCTGGCGGAGTCGCGCGTCGCCGTCGCGCTCCCCACCGCAGGCACCTACCGCATCGCCGTCCGCTGGTCGCCGTACTGGCACGCGTCGCACGGCTGCCTCACGAAGGGTGCCGACGGGATGGTGCGACTGACGACGCGGCGCGCGCGCGTAGTTCGCCTCACGTTCGGCGTCAACGCGGTGCGCGCGCTCGACGAGCTCGTGGGTCTGCAGCCGCACTGCGCGTCGAGCCGACGCTAGACGCGCCGGACGATCTCGTCGAGCGGCTTGCGCTTCGCGCGCGCAGACCATTCCTCGGCGGTGTGCGAGGCCGGGTCTCGCGGCTTCGCGGGATAGCCGAACGTGAGCACGATCGCGACCGGCGCGCCCGCGATTCGCTCGGCGCCCTCCGGGTCGCGCACGCCGTTCGGCGACGCGCCGACGCCCTCGTTCCACGCGGCGAGAAGCATGTTCTGCGCACAGCGGCCGAAGTCGAACGGGCGGGCGGTGCCCGCGAGAGCGACGACGAGCGCGGCGCCGCGGACGTTCGTGGGCTCGTGCACGCACTCGGCGAGCGCGTCCCTGTCGCTCACGAGCACGAGCTCCCAGCGCTGTGAGTTCTTCGCCGAGCCGCTCAGCCGGCCCGCATCGAGGATGCGACGGACGACGTCGTCCGGAAGCGGCCGGTTCGAGTAGTCCCTGACCTCGCGTCTGCTCGCGATCGCCAGGGACAGGTCCACGGCTGGAGCTTACGGAAGGCCCGATCCGCCTGACGCGCAGCCGACAGGCTGCCTGTATCATGCAGCCAGATGGCTGCCTATTCCGAGATGGACGAGGTGTTCAGGGCGCTGGCCGACCCGAGCCGCCGCCGGCTCCTCGACAGCCTGAACTCGACGAACGGCCAGACCTTGCGCGAGCTCTGCGCGGGCCTGGAGATGGCTCGTCAGTCGGTGAGCAAGCACCTCGCCATCCTCGAGGCGGCGAACCTCGTGACAACCGTCCGCCGCGGCAGGGAGAAGCTCCATTTCCTCAACGCCGCGCCCATCAACGAGATCGGCGAGCGCTGGATCACGCACTACGAGCGAGACCGCGTCGATGCGCTCGCCGACCTCAAACGCGCACTGGAGGACCACACGATGGACAAGCCTTCGTTCGTCTACACGACCTACATCAGGACCACGCCCGAGCGGCTCTGGCAGGCCCTGACCGACCCGGCCTTCACCCGCCGCTACTGGGGCGCCACGTTCCAGACCGACTGGAAGCCGGGCTCGCGGATGGCGTGGACGCAGCGCAGCGGCACGACGGCCGACCCCGAGCAGGTCGTGCTCGAGTCGGAGCCGTACCGCAGGCTCTCGTACACCTGGCACACCTTCACGCCTGAGCTCATCGAGTCCCTTCACTTCACCGAGGACGCGGCCGAGCGCATCGCCGCCGAGCCCCGCTCGAAGGTGACCTTCGAGATCGAGCCGCTCGGCGACGTGGTGAAGCTCACGGTCGTCCACGACGGCTTCGAGGAGGACAGCCTCGTCGCGCAGCTCGTGAGCCAGGGCTGGCCCTCCATCCTCTCCAGCCTCAAGACCTTGCTCGAGACCGGCGAGACGCTTCCCGACAACCTGGAGCCGCTGCCTCCCGTTCGTCTGGGGCTCACGAGCCGATGAACGGCGGGCAGGCAAGGGTCGGCGCGTCGACGATCACCCTGGCGCTCGCCGGCGTCGCGTGGGTCGTCGCGGTCCGTCGGATGAGCGGGATGGACATGGGCATCGCGACGGAGCTCGGATCGTTCGCGTTCTTCGTCGCCGCCTGGGTGCCGATGATGGCGGCGATGATGCTGCCGGGCGCCGTCCCGGCGGTCGCGAGATTCGCCGCTGCCGAGCGTCGTCTGCACGCCGGACCGTTCTTCGCAGCTTCGTACCTCGCCGTCTGGACGCTCGTCGGCCTCGCGGTCTTCGCGCTCTACGAGCCGCACGGGTCGCTCGCCGCCGGCGCGCTGACGATCGCGGCCGGGATCTACGAGCTCACACCGCTGAAACGGCAATGCCGCAGGCGCTGCCGCGAGAGTGTCGGGTCCGGTTTCGAGCTCGGCATCTATTGCGTCGGCTCGAGCATCGGCCTGATGGTGATGCTGCTCGCTCTCGGCGCGATGAGCATCGCCCGGATGTCGGTCGTCGCAGTCCTCGTGCTCGCTCAGAAGGTCTTGCCGCCGATCTCGTCGATCGACGTTCCGCTCGCGCTCGCGATCGTCGCCTTCGGAATCGTCACCGTCGCGTGACAGAAAGGAGTACCGCAATGACGAACCACAGAACAGGAACGCGTGAGGAGTGGCTCGCGGCACGGCTCGAGCTACTCGACGCCGAGAAGGAGCTGACCCGGCGGAGCGACGAGCTCGCCCGACAGCGGCAAGAGCTGCCCTGGGTCCGGGTCGAGAAGGACTACCGCTTCGAGACGGACGACGGGACCGCTTCGTTCGCGGACCTCTTCCGCGGGCGCTCGCAGCTCCTGATGTACCACCTGATGTTCGGGCCCGAGTACACCGCCGCCTGCCCGGTCTGCTCGACGATCGCGGACGGCTTCAACGGATCCGTCGTCCACCTCGAGAATCACGACGTCGAGATGATGGCGGTGTCGCGTGCGCCCATCGCCGCCATCCAGGGATACAAGCGCCGGATGGGATGGACGTTCCCGTGGGCGTCCTCGTACGGCAGCGAGTTCAACTACGACTTCGACGTCTCGGTCACGGAGGAGCAGCAACGGCAGGGCGTCGTCGAATACAACTACCGGTCGAGGGACGTGACACCGGTTCTCGAAGCCGGCAGCGAGGGGTTCGTGGCAGAGATCGCGGCGATGACGGGAACCGACACGGCGACGTATACGCGTGAGGCGCCGGGGATGAGCGCCTTCGCGCTCGAAGACGGTGTCGTCTACCACACCTACTCGGCGTACGCCCGAGGGTTGGACGCGCTGTGGGGTATGTACCAGTGGCTCGACCGCGCACCGAAGGGACGGAACGACATGGGACCGTGGTTCCGTCGCCGCGACGAGTACGTGTAGAGCCTGTGCAACTTCGCCCGCCGAGCGACCCGCAACGACCGCAACCAGGCTGAAGCCTGGTTGCCACTACGCCGTCGGTGCAACCAGGTTGCTGCGCAACCTGGTTGCAGGTTCTTCGGTAACGACCGCAAGCAGGCTGAAGCCTGGTTGCTGATGCGGCCGCGTATTACCGCAGGAAGCTCGGGACGTCGACGTCGTCCGTGCCCGGCGACGACGGGCGGCGCGACGGGAGCGGTGCTTCGTACTGCGGACGGCGGACGCGTGCTCCACGGCCGATGCCCGTCGCGACGACGGTGACCCAGACCTGGCCTGTGAGCCGGTCGTCGACCGTTGCGCCGAAGATGATGTTCGTGTCCTCGGTCGCCGCTGCGCGGATCGCCTCTGCGGCCTCGTTCACCTCGAGGAGCGTCATGTCCTCGCCGCCCGCGACCGAGAGCAGGATCCCGCTCGCACCGCTGATCTCCTCGTCGATCAGAGGCGAGCGGAGCGCACGCTCGGCCGCGTCCTTCGCGCGGCTGTCCCCCGTCGACGAGAAGCCGATTCCCATCAACGCCGTGCCGCTGCCGGCCATGATCGTGCGCACGTCGGCGAAGTCGAGGTTGATGAGGCCGGGCATCGTGATCAGGTCGCAGATTCCCTGCACGCCCTGGCGAAGGACGTCGTCGGCGACCTTGAACGCGTCGAGCATCGACGTCGAGCGGTCGAGCACCTCGAGCAGCCTGTCGTTCGGGACGACGATCGTCGTGTCGCACGTCTCGCGCAGCGCCTGGACGCCGAGATCCGCCTGGTGGCGGCGCTTCGTGCCCTCGAACTTGAACGGCATCGTGACGATGCCCACCGCGAGCGCGCCGAGCTCGCGTGCGATCCGCGCGACGACGGGGGCGGCACCGGTCCCCGTACCGCCGCCCTCGCCGGCGGCGATGAAGACCATGTCGCTCCCGCGGAGCGCGTTCTTCAGCTGGTCGTATCCCTCCTCGGCCGCGGAGCGTCCGACGTTCGGGTCGGAGCCGCTGCCGAGGCCTTGCGTGAGATCGCTGCCGATGTGGATCTTCACCGGCGCATCGCTCATGTGCAGAGCCTGCATGTCGGTGTTCACCGCGATGAACTCGACCTGGCTGATGCCGGCGTCGATCATCCGGTTGACCGCGTTCAGGCCCGCGCCGCCGACGCCGACGACCTTGATCACTGCGAGGTAGGCGTCGCCCCGCGGCGCGCGGTGCAGGCGGGCCGGCTGCTCGGGCAGCGGCTCGACGTAGCGGGCTGCGGGCGGCGGCGGCACCGCCCTGATCCGGGGCGG
>DASSGL010000169.1:0-3450 GCA_035693525.1 Gaiellaceae bacterium
CGGCGAGCCAGTCCGCCGGTGCGTGAAACTCGCCGCGGTTCTCCGGCGAGCGCGGCCACCGGTGCGATCCGGCCGCGTAGGTGATCGTCCCGGCATCGGCGCTCGTGTCGTCGAGAGCGATCCAGCACGTGATCATCTCGGCCGGCACGAGGTAGGCGAGATAGCTGCCGTCCTGGTGCATCCCGAGGGACTTCGCTCCCGGCGGCTTCCAGATGACGTTGTCCTGGAGGATACGGACGCCGTTCCATCCCATCAGCTCGGCCGCAAGGCGGCCGGTCCGCTCGGAGAGCACCTGCACGGCCAGCCGGCGATCGGCCTTCCACCCGTTGCAGATCTGGCGGGTCCGGTCGTCGGGATCGCGGCCTGCGACCCAGTTCACCTCGTCGGGCCGGAGGCCGGTCTCGTAGCTCCCGGCGAAGAGCGGCTCGAAGCGCTCGCCCAACTCGGCGACGGCCTCCGTGTCGACGTAGCCCTCCTCGAGGACCAGGAAGCCGTCGCGCTCGAACGCCTCGAGCTGGTCCGTGCGCCAGCCGTCGAAGGTCACGACCGGGGCCGGCGCTTCTCGGTGTCGTAGATCGGGAGCGGCTCGACTGTCGCCGTCGCCGCGCCGTCCGCGAGCGCCACCTCGACGCGCGTCCCCGGCTCGGCGAACCGCGTCTCGAGCGTGGCCATCCCGATCACCCGTCCGAGCGTCGGGCTCTCGCACGGGCTCGTCAGCGTTCCCGCCGGCTCGCCGCCACTCGTCACGGCTGCTCCGTACTCGGGCACCGCGCCGCCCTCCACCCCGAGGGTGACGAAGCGCCGCGGCGGGCTCGGCGCCGTCGCCGCCAGGGCGTCCCGGCCGTTGAAGTCGCCGGTGTCGAGCCGGATCACCTTGTCCAGCGACATGTCGAACGGGTTCGTCTCGTGCTGGAAGTAGTCGTACCCGATGAAGACGAGCCCGGACTCGATGCGCAGCGTCTCGACTGCAGCGAGCCCGTACGGCGCTGCACCCGCGCCGGTCAGCGCGGACCAGAGCGCGACTGCGTCTTCCGGACGGCAGAAGATCTCGTATCCGAGCTCGCCCGAATAGCCGGTCCTCGACACCCATGCCGGGACCCCGCCGACCCGCACCTGCTCGGGGAAGAACCTGAAGTACCCGAGGCCGCGCACATCCGCGTCGCAGATCCCCGCGAGCAGGTCCCGCGACCGCGGTCCCTGGAGCTGGACGTGGGGGAGCGCCGGCGTGATCGCCTCGATCTCGACGTCGAGGTCGCCGACGACGCTCTCGAAATGCGCCTGGTCGGAGTCGAGCGCCGTGATCACCCACGCGTGCTCGTCGTCGAACTTGAAGACGGTCCCGTCGCCGACCATCGCGCCGTTCTCGTCGCAGAACGGGGCGTAGCGGATCTGGCCGCGCTCGAGACCGAGCATGTCGTTCGTGAAGATGCGGTCGGCCGCCCGTAGCGCGTCTGCGCCGCGGAAGTCCCACTTCCGGAGCGGGGACTCGTCCCAGATCCCGACTCCTTCTCGCACCGCCCGGTGCTCGGCGACCGGGTCGCCGAAATGGTTCGGCCAGAGCCAGCCTTCCCAGTCCATGAACTCGCAGCCGAGCTCCCGCTGCGGCTCGTCGAACGCTGTATGGACGACGTCGACGCTCAAGTTGACAACACCTCCTCCACGTAGCCCGTCCACCCGAGCTCCGAGGAGAGCCGGGCCGTGTGCTCGAGCAGCGGCTCGACCGCCGCGTCCAGCGCGTCGCCCTCGAAGCGCGAGGCGGGGCCCTGCACGTTGATGATCGCGGCGAGCTCGTCGCGGCTTCCCCAGACGGGAGCCGCGATCGCGTTCAGGTCGTCCTCGCGCTCGCCGACGTTGCACGCGTAGCCCCGCTCGCGCACGGCCTCGAGCTCTGCGGCGAGCGCGGCGCGCTGCGTGATCGTCCGCGACGTGTACGCCTTGAGCTGCCCCGGCGGCAGCGTCCGGTGGCCGAAGGCGAGGAGCACCTTGCCGGTCGCCGTCGCGTGCGCGATGCTCGGGCGCCCGAGCCGTGCCACTCCCTGCACCGACGACGGGCTCTGGACGAAGTCGACCGTGACCGCGTCGCGCTCGCCCGGGGCGGACAGCGTCGACGTCTCTCCGGTCGCCTCGACGAGCTGCTGGAGATGCGGCCGCGCGAGCTGGCGCAGGTCGAGCCGTGCGAGCACGACGTTCCCGAGCTGGAGCAGGCGCAGGCCTAGCCGGTAGCGGCCGGAGTCGGCGACGTGCTCGACGAGCCCGCCCGCGACGAGCGTGGCGAGAAGCCTCGAGACGCTGCTCGCGTTGATTCCGGTGCGCCGGGCGATCTCGTTCGTGCCGAGCTCGGCGTCCGCGTCGGCGAGGGCGTCGAGGACGGCGAACGCGCGCTGCACCGCGCCGACGAGCCTGAAGGCTGGTTGTCCGGTTCGTGGCATCGGCCCGTCCTTGGAGACCGTATTGCCGAGAAGGCACGGCGTGGGCGCAACGATAAGGGATCAGGGGGCCCGTCGTACATGGCCGGCCGAGAGCGTCGCTGCCGCAAGTGCGAGCGCGATCCAGCCGCACGCGACGACGCCGCCCCAGCCGTGATGCTCCCAGGCGAGGCCGGGGACATAGCCGCCGACCGCGCCGCAGAGGTAGTAGATGCTGAAGTAGACCGCCGTCGCGGTGCCGCGGTCGGAGCCGGCGGCCGCCATGATCCCGATCTGCGCAGCGGTCACCCCCGCCCAGTTTGCGAGCGTGACGAGGGCGAGCCCGAGCACGAGCGTCGGCAGCCACGCGGGAATCGTCAGCGCGAGACCTGCCGCCGCGACTGCAAACGCCGCGAATGCGAGCGTCCGCCAACCGATCCGGTCGGCGAGGGCGCCGAGCGTCGGCCCCAGCACCCCGAGCAGCCAGAGCGCGAACACGAGGCTTCCGGCCGCAGACCCGAAGGAGAACGGCGGCCGCTCCAGCCGGAAGACGACGTAGGAGAAGGTCCCGACGAAGGTGAAGAAGAAGGCGCTCCCGGCTGCGGTCGTCTTCAGCAACTCGCGGTTGCGAAGCTGCGTGCGGGCCGCGCTCCAGCGCCGGCTCGTCGTGGGCTCCGCGGGCGGAACGTCGAGGAGCGACCGCCGCATCAGGATCGCTGCCGTGAGCGGAAGCAGGGCGAGCAGACCGATCGCCCAGCGCCAGCCGACGGCGTCGGCGAGGAGGGCGACGCCGACGCGGCCGATCAAGCCGCCGGCGATGAGCGCGGCCACGTAGCTCCCCATCGCGCGTCCGCCGAGACGTGGGACGAACACCTCGGTGATGTACGGGACGCCGGCGGTCAGGAGGCCGGGCATGCAGAGGCCCTGCAGCGCGCGGCACACGAGCAGCAGCGCGAACGTGGGCGCGACCGCGGCACCGATCGTCGGCGCGACGACGAGGGTGCTCGCGAGCACGATCGAGCGCTTGCGTCCGTACCGGTCGGAG
>DASSGL010000170.1:0-3723 GCA_035693525.1 Gaiellaceae bacterium
GCTCTGCACGAACGCGCTTCGCCTCGAGCAGTGCCTCGACTGGTTCGAGCCGTCGCCGCGGATGACGTTCGTCGTCCACCTCGACGGCATGCGCGAGATTCACGACTACGTGTGCGACTACCCCGGTCTGTGGGACATCGCCGTCGACGCGATCAAGACGGCGCGCGCGCGCGGCTTCCGCGTCACGACGAACACGACGATCTTCAAGGAGACGGAGATCGACGACGTGATCGAGATGATGCGCTACCTCACCGATGACGTCGGCATCGACGGGATGCTCGTCGCACCGGGCTACCAGTACTCGCAGATCGACCCCGGCCTGACGATGACGAGAGCCGAGCACGAGGAGAAGTTCCGCTCACTGCGCGCTGCGGTGCGCAAGCACGGCTACCGCTGGCTCGCCACGCCGATCTACCAGGACTTCCTCACCGGCGAGCGCAAGCTGTCGTGCGCGCCGTGGGGCTCCATCACACGCAACCCCTACGGCTGGAAGGGCCCGTGCTACCTCTTGACCGACGGCATCTTCCCCACGTACGAGGCGCTGCTCGAGGGCATGGACTGGGACTCGTACGGTCCCGGCAACGACCCGCGGTGCGAGCACTGCGGCATCCACTCCGGCTTCGAGCCGTCGGCGGCGTTCGAATCGTCGAAGAGCCTGAAGGAGACCGTCCGGAGCATGGCGTGGACGCTGACGGGTTGAGGGCCCTGACCTTCGCCTGCGCGACGACGGCCGAGGAGCGAGTCGCGAAGCGGCTCGGCCTGCGCTCCGTCCGCGTCGGCGTGCGCGCGGCGAACGGCGTGCCGGACGCTCGCCTCGTCTCGTTCGGGCTCGCCGGCGCGCTGCACGACGGCCTGCACGTCGGTGAGGTTCTCGATGCGACGCGCGTCGTCGACGAGCACGGCGAGACACTCTGGGAAGGCGGTCCGCTCGGCGTCGAAGGTGCGCGTACGGCGACGGTGCTGGGCGCGGACGAGCTCGTGCACGATGCGGCCGAGCGCCGGCGGCTGCGCACAGCGAGCGGCGCCGACGCCGTCGACATGGAGAGCGGCGTCCTGGCACGGAGCGGACGCCTCGCGGGCGTGGTCCGCGTCGTCTCCGACGGCCTCGAGAGCGCGATCGAGGGCGTCGACCGCACCGTGCACGCCGACGGCCGCACCGACGTCGTCGGCCTGCTGCGCTGGATCGCGACGCGCCGGGGCGACGCCGTCCGCTCGATGCGGGACGCCGTGACTGCCCTCGAGGCGCTCGAGAAAGCGGTGGCGACATGAGCGGCCGAGTCCTGCTCGCCGCCCCGCGCTCGTTCTGCGCCGGCGTCGATCGCGCGATCGAGATCGTCGAGCGCCTGCTCGAGCAGCACGGCGCCCCGGTGTACGTGCGCCACCAGATCGTCCACAACGAGAACGTCGTCCGCCGGCTCGAGTCGCTCGGCGCCGTGTTCGTCGAAGACGAGGCCGAGATCCCCGAGGGCGAGATCTGCGTCCTTTCGGCGCACGGTGTCGCACCGTCGGTGAAGCGGAGCGCCGAGGCGCGCGGGCTGCGCATCGTCGATGCGACGTGCCCGCTCGTGAACAAGGTGCACGCCGAGGCGCGGCGCTACGCCGACAGCGGCCATCTCGTCGCGCTCGTCGGGCACGCGAATCACGTCGAGGTGATCGGCACGCTCGGTGAGCGGCCCGACTCGACGGTCGTGATCGAGTCGCCGGAGCAGGCTCGCGCGCTGCAGACCGACAGGCCCATCGCAGTGATCACGCAGACGACGCTTTCGCTCGACGATGTCGCGCCGATCGTCGACGCCCTCGGCGAGAGCCAGGGCGAGCTCCGGAGGCCGCACGCGGACGACATCTGCTACGCGACACAGAACCGCCAGGATGCGGTGAAGGCGATGGTCGCGGAAGGCGCGACGCTCGTGCTCGTGATCGGCTCGCAGACGAGCTCGAACGCAGTCCGTCTCGTCGAGGTGGCGCAGGCGGCCGGTGCGGAGGCGACGCTCGTCGACGGCGAGTCTCTGCTCGACGAAGCACTCGTCGCCGGGCATGAGACGATCGGCCTCACCGCCGGCGCCTCGACGCCGGAGCAGCTCGTCGAGAACGTCGCGCGCGACCTCTCGGAGCGCGGCTACTCGACGCTCGAGGAGATCACCGTGGCTCGTGAGCACGTCCACTTCAGGCTCCCGAAGGAGGTCGCGCGCGCATGACATCCATCGAGGTTCCCTATGCGATCGCTGCGGCACTGCCGACGCTTTCGGTGATGGACATCACGAACGACATCTCGAAGTCGGTGAGCCGGTCCGACACGCGCGACGGGATCGCGTATGTCTCCGCGACGGGCTCGCTCTCGCTCGTGCGCGTGCAGGAGCGGGAGACCGGATTCTTCGAGGATCTCGAATGTCTGCTCGAGCGTGTCGTCCCCTCGGACACCGACGGACGCGAGCGGCTCGTCCACGCGCTGCTCGGATCCGGCAGCGAGCAGGTTCCGTTCAGCGACGGCGCACTGTGCCTCGGTCAGTGGCAGCGGATCATGCTCTTCTCGCTCGACGCCGACCACAGCAGCGACTGGTCGCTGACGCTGCTCGGCTGAAAGGCCGCAACCAGGTCTGAGACCTGGTTGCGGGTCGTTGCGCGGTAACGTCTCAACCATGCTCGTCCTCACCCGCGCCGACGTGGAGGAGCTCCTCGATCTCGACGAGCTCATGGGCGCGCTCGCGCGTGCGCACGAGGTGCTGTCGGCAGGCGCCGTCTCGATGCCGGCACGGATCGCGGCGCACGCGGAGCACGGTCTGCTCGGCGCGATGCCCGCGTATCTGCCGTCGGCAGGGCTCGGGTGCAAGCTCGTCACCCTCTTTCCGAGGAACCGCGACCGCCCGACGCATCAAGCGGCGATCGTCCTCTTCGAGCCCGACTCGGGCACCCCGCTCGCGTTGATGGACGGCACCTACATCACCGCGATTCGCACGGCCGCCGCCGCGGCGCTCGCCGCGCGCCTCCTGTCGCGAGCCGACGCGAAGGTGCTCGCCATCCTCGGCACCGGCGTGCAGGCTCGCTCGCACGCACGCGCGTTCGCCGGGATCCGCGACTGGAGCGAGATTCGCCTCGCCGGACGCGACGTCGCGAAGACGGAGGCGCTCGCCTCCGAGCTCGGCCTGCTTCCTGCGTCGTTCGAGGAGGCGGTGCGCGACGCCGACGTCGTCGCCGCGGCGACACATTCGGCCGAGCCGGTGCTCCAGGCGGACTGGGTGGCGCCCGGGACGCACGTGAGCTCGGTCGGCTACAACGCGCCGGGCTCGGAGCTCGACCCCGCGCTCGTGCGCGGCGCGACGATCGTCGTCGAGTCGCGCGACTCGTCGTTCGCGCCGCCGCCGGGGGGCGCGCCCGAGCTCGCCGAGGTCGACCCGGCCTCCGTCGCTGAGCTCGGCGAGATCGTTTCCGGCGCCAGGCCCGGCCGTCGCACCCCCGCCGAAATTACTCTGTACAAGTCGGTCGGCGTCGCCGTCCAGGACCTCGCCGCGGCAGCGCTCGTGCTCGCGGAGGCCAAGGCTCGGAACGTCGGTCTCGAGATCGAGCTAGAGGAGATTCCCGCATGACCGAATTCAGCCCAGGCCTCGCAGGCGTCGTCGCCTTCGAGACGGAGATCGCGGAGCCCGACAAGGAGGGCGGCGAGCTCCGGTACCGCGGCGTCAACATCGAGGAGCTCGTCGGCAGGGTTCCGTTCGAGCAGGTGTGGGG
>DASSGL010000171.1:0-4079 GCA_035693525.1 Gaiellaceae bacterium
ATCGACGAGGCGTCGCGGCTTCGGCATCTGCTAGTCGACCGACGGACACGCATCATCGGCGAAGCCGCGATCTGGTCGAACTTCCAGGACGTCTCGAAGCGGCAGCTCGCCCGCGGCGAGGCGCTCGGCTTCCCGCTCATCCTGCTGATCCTGCTCGCCGGCTTCGGCACGCTCGTCGCGGCTCTCGCGCCGCTCGCACTCGGCGCGGTCGCCGTCTTCCTGAGCGGCGCGGTCATCTACCTGCTCTCGCGCTCGACCGTCGTCTCGGTCTACGTCACGAACATGGCGTCGATGATCGGGATCGGCGTCGCCGTCGACTACTCCCTCTTCATCGTCAGCCGCTTCCGCCGCGAGCTGCATCGCGGGGCGCCGCCGGACGGCGCCCTCCGGCGCGCGATGGCGAGCTCTGGGACGGCCGTCCTCTTCAGCGGCGCCACCGTCGCCGTCTCGCTCGCGGCGCTCTTCGTGATCGACGTCAACGCACTGCGGTCGATGGCGCTCGGCGCGATCGTCGTGGTCTGCATCTCGGTGCTCGCGTCGGTGACGCTTCTGCCCGCTCTCCTCGCCGCCGCCGGCACGCGAATCGACCGTTTGCGGCTGCCGTTGCCGTGGCGCACGACCGAGGCCGGAAGCGACGCCTTCTGGGGCGGCTGGGCGCGGCGCGTGATGCGGCGCCCGCTGGCCGGCTTCATCGCCGGCGCCGGCGTGATGCTCGTGCTCGCCCTGCCGTTCCTCTCGATGCAGACGTTCAACCGCGGGCTCGACGAGCTGCCCGCAAACGCCGAGGTACGCATCGCGACCGAGCGCGTGCAGAAGCTCGCCGGCCCCGGCTTCGGCGAGCCGGTCCGCGTGCTGACGCCGGACGACGGCCCGGCGCTCGCCGCGAAGGTCGCCCGGGTGCCGGGCGTTGCGCACGTCCCCCCGCCCCTGCACGACCCCGCGACCGGCCGGTGGCTCGTCGACGCGACCCTCGCGATGCCGTCGGAGTCGAGCGCGGCCCAGGCGGTGGTCGAGCGGATTCGCAACCTCGCCGGCAGCGGCGCCGTCGTCGGCGGCAGCACCGTCTTCGACATGGACGTGACCCACGCGATGTTCGGCGGGATCTGGAAGATGCTGCTCGTGATCCTCGCCGCCTGCTACATCGTCCTCTTCCTGCTGCTTCGCAGCGTGGTCCTGCCGCTGAAGGCAGTGGTCATGAACTTGCTGAGCGTCGGTGCCGCGTACGGCGTGCTCGTCGCCGTCTTCCAGTGGGGTTGGCTCGACTGGACCGGCTACCACTCGCCGGGCTACGTGAACACGATCGTGCCGGCGCTCGTGCTCGCGGTCACCTTCGGGCTCTCGATGGACTACGAGGTCTTCCTCCTCACTCGCATCCGGGAGCGCTGGCTCGTCCACCACGACAACGAACGCGCGGTCGCCGAAGGCCTCACGCAGTCGGCGCGGATCATCACGAGCGCCGCGCTCGTGATGGTGGCCGTCTTCTTCGCGTTCGCGATCGCGGGTGCGCCCTCGCTGAAGGAGCTCGGGGTCGGGTTGGGCGTCGCGATCCTTCTCGACGCGACGATCGTCCGCCTCCTCGTCGTGCCCTCGGCGATGCGCCTGCTCGGCCGGTGGAACTGGTGGATGCCCGCGCCGCTTGCACGCCTGCTTCCCGCGCCTTCCCACTAACCTTCGCCGCGATGCGGATCCTTGTCTCCGGCGGCGCAGGCTTCATCGGCTCGCACTTCGTGAAGCGGCTGGCTCGCGCAGGCGACGAGGTCGTCGTCCTCGACAAGCTCACCTACAGCGGCAACCGCGCGAACCTCCCCGCGGACGTCGAGCTCTACGTCGGCGACATCGCGGAGCCCTCCGACGTGGCGCACGCCGCGAACGGGTGCGACGCGATCGTGAACTTCGCCGCCGAGACGCATGTCGACCGCTCGATTCTCTCCGCGGAGGACTTCGGCCGCACCGAGTTCCGCGGCACGCAGGTGCTGCTCGAGCACGCCCGCGCGACCGGCGGCAGGCTCGTCCAGGTGTCGACCGACGAGGTCTACGGCGACCTCGAGGCGGGCGGCTCGTCTGCGGAGACCGATCGCCTGCACCCGTCGAGCCCGTACAGCGCCGCGAAGGCGGCGGGAGACCTGCTCGTGCCCGCGTATCACCGCACATTCGGCGTCAACGCGTCGATCACGCGTGGCTCGAACACGTACGGGCCGAACCAGTACCCGGAGAAGTTCATCCCGCTCTTCGTCACGAACGCGCTCGACGGCCTCGACCTGCCGCTCTACGGCGACGGGCGCCAGGTGCGCGACTGGCTCTTCGTCGAGGATCACTGCTCCGGGATCGAGCTCGTGCTGCGCGAGGGAGCCCCGGGCGAGATCTACAACGTCGGCGGCGGCGACGAGCACGAGAACATCGACGTCGCAGCGGCGATCCTCGAGCTCACCGGAGCCGACCGCTCGCTCCTCCGCCGCGTCGACGACCGGCCCGGGCACGACCGCCGCTACTCGCTCGACACGACGAAGCTCCGCGGGCTCGGCTGGCGGCCGGAGACCTCCTTCGGGGACGGGCTGGCGGCGACCGTCACCTGGTACCGCGAGCACCGAGACTGGTGGGAGCAGATCAAGTCAGGCGAGTACCGCGAGTACTACGCCCGCCAGTACGCCGAGCGGCTCGCGAACGCGAGCGGTATCTAGCAGCCCCGCGCTTCCTTGATCGCATCCTTGACCTCGCGCCGCTGCGGCTGGAGCGAGCGCGACGTCTCGAGGTACGGCATCGCCTCGGCGCAGCGTCCGAGCCGCATCAGCGTGACGCCGAGGTTGTAGTTCGCGTAGGCGTTCGTGAGCGTCGACTGCCCCCGGAGCTGCGCCACTGCGCTCTCGAGCAACGGTAGCGCCGACCCGTAGTCGCCTTGCTTCATCATCGACCAGGCGCGCTCGTTCAGCGCGGCGGCGTCGCCGGCGGGAGCCTGCGTCGCGGCAGGCACCGCCGGAGCCGGGACGGTCGACGTGGCCGTCCTGACGACGGTGGTGCCCGGCTCCGTCACGGTCCGGACCGACACGCTCGACCGCGCCGCCTCCCGGGCCTGTGGGCTCGAGCCGCCGTGCGCGAGGACAGCGGCGAGGATGCCGCCCGCGAGCGCGGCAGCGACGAGGACGACGAGGAAGGGCACGACACTCCGGCGCCGCCGCTCGTGCGGGGCCGGCGGCCGCATCGGTCTCGTCGTCGCGGTCTCGACGGCGGGGGCGCGGATCGCAGTCGTCCCTGCGGCCCGCTCGAGCGAGTCCCGCAGCGATGCGACGAGCTCGGCGGAGCTTCCGAAGCGCGCGGAGGGATCCTTCGCGAGCGCACGCTCGAACACCGGATCGAGCTCGCAGGGCAACGTGGGATCGACGTCGCAGGCAGAGGGGATCTCGGCGGTCACATGGGCGGCGGCCTCTGCGGCGGCGCTCTCGCCCTCGAACGGACGCCGCCCCGTGAGGAGCTCGAAGGCGACGACACCGAGTGCATAGACATCGCTCGCCGGGCCTGCACGTTCTCCCATCGCCTGCTCGGGCGACAGGTAGGCGGCGGTCCCGAGCACCGTTCCCGTCTGTGTCAGCGAGTCCAGGCCGGCAGCGCTCGCGATCCCGAAGTCGGCGACGTGAACGCGCTCATGCCCGTCCAGGAGCAGGTTCGCCGGCTTGACGTCCCGGTGGACGACCCCCTCGCGGTGAGCCGCGTCGAGCGCCCGCGCAGCCTGCTCCAGCCAGTCCAGCGCGTCGCTGAGGGGCGGCGGGCCGTCCTGCTCGATGCGCTCCTGAAGCGAGCCGCCGGCGAGGTACTCCATGACGATGAACGGCCTTCCCTGCCACTCGCCGACGTCGTAGATGGTGACGATGTGCGCGCTGCCCGAGAGTCGGGCGACGGCGAGCGCCTCGCGCTTGAACCGCTCGCGAACCGTCTGGTCCTGCGCGAAGCGGGCATCGAGGACCTTGATCGCCACCGGCCGCCCGAGAGCGGTGTCCGTGGCGCGGAAGATCTCGCCCATCCCGCCGCGTCCGACGAGCTTCGGCCTCTGATATCGATCCGGGAGGAACGCGGTCGTGACGCTCATG
>DASSGL010000172.1:0-2647 GCA_035693525.1 Gaiellaceae bacterium
CCTCTTGCTCCCGAGCGGGGCGAAGGTGATCGCCGTGGAGCCGCTACCGGAGATGCGGGCCGAGCTCGAGCGGCGCGTACCGGGCGTCACCGCGCTTGCGGGAACGGCAGAGAGCAT
The DNA here is from genome assembly GCA_035693525.1 of Gaiellaceae bacterium. Classification (GTDB taxonomy): domain Bacteria; phylum Actinomycetota; class Thermoleophilia; order Gaiellales; family Gaiellaceae; genus Palsa-739. The sequence goes on from DASSGL010000172.1 coordinate 118, forward strand.
CCCGGTCGCGGACGGCTCCGTCGATGCGGTCACCGTCGGCTCCGCCTTCCACTGGTTCCACCCGGAGCGGTCTCTGAGCGAGATCCACCGAGTGCTCACGCCGGGCGGTGGGCTCGCACTGCTCTGGAACGCGCGCGACGAGCGGAACGAGGTTCACCGCGCGCTGTCGGACATCCTCGAGCCGCTGCGGGGCGAGACACCGGACCGGACGCGTAGCGACTGGCGCACGTTGCTGATCGACAGCGGGCTGTTCGAACGGGTCGACCGGCGGCTCTTCGCGCACGAGCAACTGGTGGACGAGGACGGCCTCGTCGCCCGAGCGCTGTCCGTGAGCTTCGTCGGCCTTCTCTCCGCTGCGGAGCGTCACGACGTCGAGCAAGAGGTGCGGGCGATCGCGCGCACCACCGAGCAGCCGATCCGTCTCACGTATACGACCGAGCTCTTCGTCGGCTTCGCGGTGTAGGCGACGATCTCGCAACCTGCCTTTCAGGCAGGTTGCGGTCGTAGCACCATGCGAACGACGTCGACGACTGCAACCCGCCTCGAGCCTGGTTGCGACGACGAGCTCGTCGGGTTCGCGGTGTAGGCGACGATCTTGCAACCTGCCCTTTAGGCAGGTTGCAGTCGTTCCCTCACGCCTCAGTTCACCGACGGGTCTTCGGGCATGCGGGAGACGAGCTCGTAGATGCCGCCCTTGCGGCGGAGCACGTCTGCCCAGAGGTCCTCGGGCGTGTCGGTGAACGCGTCGTCGTTCGAGGCGGGCTCGACGATCCAGTCGTCGCGCTCCAGCTCCTGCTCGAGCTGGCCGGCCCCCCAGCCCGCATAGCCGGCGAAGACGCGGCGGCGGGTGGTGGCCGGGACGACCTCGGCCGGCTCGTCGAGCGCAGGGAAGCCGAGCGAGCCGAAGAGCGGCACGGCTGCGTCGCCGGGATCCACGAACTCGCCGAGCACGAGCACGGCATTCGGCTGCACGGGGCCTCCGAACCAGACCTGATCGTCGTCCTCGACGACGTCCTCGAGCTGGGGCACGAGCTCGGCGACGGGCGAGGGCGAGGGGCGGTTGAGCACGAGCCCCGCTGCGCCTTCCTCGGTGTGCTCGGTGACGAGGACGACCGTGCGCCAGAAGTTCGGGTCGACGAGTCCGGGCGAGGCGACGAGAAGCTGTCCCTCGAGCGAATCCATCAGGATCGCGGCGTGAGCGCGACGAGGAGCCCGCCGTCGTCGTCGTAAGCGGGGAAGAAGTCCGCAGTCACGGGCTTCGAATGTCCTGCCCGCGTTCGGAGCTCGAGCTTCTCGTCGAGGCGGCGCACGCCCCACTCGAGGGCGAGGGCCGCCGGGTTGCGGTCGGCCTCGAAGCCGGCGAGCCCGAGCGCGGTGACGAGGTCGGCTCCGAGGAGGTCTCCCTCGCTCCAGCCGGTCAGCTCGAAGACGCCGCGGCCGACGGCGAGGATGCGCGCTCCCTGGTCGGTCACGACGAACCCCGTCCCCGGCGCCGGGTAGTAGTCGTCCATCAGCTCGAACAGGAATCCGAAGCCGCAGTGCCGGCACGCCACGGCGTCCGATGAGAAGCCCTCGTCGCCGTCGATGTCGATGGAGCGCTGCTTGCAGTTGGGGCAGATGAAGTAGGCCACACCCTCAGGGTAATGACGGTGGTCAACTGCGGGGATGGCCGTCCATCCGGGTCGCCCACGCCCGGATCGGCGAGCTCTCCGCGAGCGTCTGGTGCTCGACGAGGATCTCGTGGAACCGCTCGTCGTCTCCGCCCGGCAAGCCGAACGCGGCGTACTTGAGAAACGGGAACGCCATCACGTCGGCGACGCCGAACTCGCCGTAGAGGTAGTCGCGGCCGTCGAGCAGGCTCTCGAAGACGCCGAGTGAGGAGCGCATCCGGGCGCCGAGCTCCGCGATGCGGGCCGCGTCGGGCTCGGGCTTCTCCTCCTCGGCCGCGATCAGGTTCGGCGGGCGCTTCCAGACGTTGTTGAACCAGTCGACGAAGACCTGAACCTCGGCGCGCCGGGCAGGCTCGTCCGGATAGAGCGCCGGCTCGGGAACGCGACGCTCGAGCCACTCCACGATGAGCGGGGAGTCGAACACGACCTCGTCGCCGTCGACGAGGACGGGCACGAGCGGCTGGCCGCTCACCTGCTCGACCGGCGAGCGGTCGGCAGGATCGACGTCGACCCATTCGAGCTCGACACCTTTATGGCCTGCCGCGAGCGCGACGCGCTCGACGTTGGTCGAGAACGGGATCCGGTAGACGCGCGGCGCGATGCCGCGATCCTACGTGTGAAGCGCGCCGCTGCGGCCGCGCGATCGTGCGGTCAGACCTCGGCGGCTTCCGGCCTCGGCGCCGTCAACGCAGTGCCGGCATGTCCTTCCTCGGCCGCGAGGAAGCGCTCGGCGTCGAGCGCGGCCATACAACCTGAGCCTGCCGCGGTCACCGCCTGCCGGTACGTGTGGTCCTGGACGTCGCCCGCGGCGAAGACGCCGGGGATGTTCGTCTCCGTCGAGCCGGCCTTCGTGATCAGGT
>DASSGL010000173.1:0-3515 GCA_035693525.1 Gaiellaceae bacterium
TTGTTCGGCTGGCTCGCCAACGCGTGGCGCGTCCCCGAGCTTCGGCGTCGCGTGCTCTTCACGGCCGGCATCCTCGCGGTGTACCGGCTCGGCTCGTGGATCCCGGCCCCGGGCGTCGATCAGAACGCGCTGCAGTCGCTCTTCAGCGGCGGCGGCATCCTCACGCTTCTGAACCTCTTCTCGGGCTCTGCGCTCTCGAGATTCTCGCTCTTCGCCCTCGGGATCATGCCGTACGTCACGGCGTCGATCATCCTGCAGCTCCTGACCGTCGTCGTGCCGACGCTCGAACGGCTGCAGAAGGAGGGTGAGGCCGGCTACGCGAAGATCAACCAGTACACGCGCTACCTCACGGTCGGCCTCGCCGCCGCTCAGGCGACGGGCTACGCGTTCCTCTTCAAGCGGCAGGACGCGCTGCCGAACGTGAACTCCGGTCGGCTCGTGATCATCGTCCTCACGCTCACGGCCGGCTGCGTGCTCCTGATGTGGATGGGCGAGCAGATCACGAAGCGCGGGATCGGCAACGGCATCTCACTCCTGATCTTCGCGTCGATCCTCGCGTACGCGCCGAGCGGCGTCAGCGCCTGGATCAACGGCGGCACGATGGAGCGCCTGTTCTTCCCCATCATCGCCGTCGGCGTCATCGTCGCCGTCGTCTTCGTGCAGGAAGGCCAACGCCGCATCCCGATTCAGTACGCACGCCGGCAGCTCGGAAACCGCCAGACGACCGGCGGCGCGACGTATATGCCGCTGCGGGTGAACATGGCCGGCGTGATCCCGGTCATCTTCGCGGCCGCGATCATGGCGCTGCCGCCGACGATCGGCCAGTTCGTCCCGTCGTGGACGCCGTGGGTGAACCGGAACTTCCAGCCGACGAGCGCCACGTACCTGCTCGTCGAGGCGATCTTGATCATCGTCTTCACGTACTTCTACACCTCGGTCCAGTTCAACCCCGTCGACCAGGCCGACAACCTGCGCAAGTACGGCGGCTACATCCCGGGCATCCGTCCGGGCCCGCCGACGGCCGCGTACCTCGACCGTGTCCTGCAGCGGCTCACGCTGCCGGGCTCGCTCTTCCTGGCGACGGTCGCGGTCGCGCCGAGCCTCTTCATCCGCTACTTCGGGTTCTCACAGGCCACAGGCCGCGCTCTCGGCGGCACGTCGGTGCTGATCGTCGTCGGCGTCGCGCTCGACACGATGCGCCAGATGGAGTCGCAGATGATGATGCGCCACTACGAGGGCTTCCTCCGCTGAACGTCCTCATCGTGGGGTCGCAGGGGTCCGGCAAGGGCACCCAGGCCAAACGGATCTCCGCGGAGTACGGGATCCCGCACGTCGCGACGGGGGATCTCTACCGTGCCGCTGTCGCCGCGGGCACGGAGCTCGGCAGGTCGGTCGAGCCGATCCTGGCCGAGGGCAGGCTCGTGCCAGACGAGATCACGATCCCGCTCATCCGCGAGGAGCTCCTGAAGACGGCGGACGGCTTCGTTCTCGACGGCTTCCCGCGAAACCTCGCGCAGGCCGAGGCGCTCGACGGCCTCCTCGAGGAGCTCGGCCGGCCGCTTTCGATCGTGCTGCTCCTCGAGCTGAGCGACGACATCGCCCGGGAGCGGCTCCTGAGGCGCGCGCGGCTCGAGGGCCGCGCCGACGACACCCCGGAGGCGATCGACGAGCGCCTCGCCACCTATCACGAGAAGACCCAGCCGGTCGTCGACCACTACCTCGCGACAGGCAATCTGGTGAAGGTGCACGCAGAGCGACTGGTGGAAGAGGTGTGGGACGAGATCGTGAAGGCGCTCGAGCAGGTGGAGGCGAGGGCATGATCATCCGCAAGTCGGCGCAGGAGATCGAGGGCATGGCCCGCGCCGGCGAGCTCGTCTACGAGACGCTCCAGCTGGTCGCAGAGCACGTCGAGCCGGGCGTCTCGATGCTCGAACTCGACCGCATCGCTGACGAGCACATCGCCTCGAAGGGCGGGCATCCGACCTCGAAGGGCTACAAGGGCTTCCCGGCGGCGCTCTGCATCTCCCCGAACTCGATGGTCGTGCACGGCATCCCGAACGGCTACCGCGCCCAGGAGGGCGACCTCATCTCGGTCGACCTCGGGGTGACGCTCGACGGCCTCGTCGCCGACAGCGCGGTGACGCTGCCGGTGGGCGAGATCTCGGCCGAGTCGCAGCGGCTGCTCGACGTCTGCCAGGAGGCGCTCGCGGCCGGCATCGCCGAGGCCCAGCCCGAGAACCGCCTCTCCGACATCTCGCACGCGGTGCAGGTGGTCGTCGAGGAGGCGGGCTTCTCGGTCGTCCGCAGCCTCGTCGGGCACGGCGTCGGCCGCTCCTACCACGAGGACCCGCAGATCCCGAACTACGGGCCGCCCGGCAAGGGCCCCCTCCTCGGCGAGGGCATGACCCTCGCGATCGAGCCGATGATCACCGCCGGCCGCCCCGAGGTCTACGTCCACGACGACGACTGGTCGATCTCGTCGGTCGACGGGTCGCTCGCCGCCCACTTCGAGCACACGGTCGCGATCACCGCCGACGGGCCGCGGATCCTGACGAAAGCCGGAGCCGCTTTGCTACGATGACCGCCCGTCGCGAGCGGCTTTGCCGTGCGCGCACACCTCTTTGGACGAAAGGACATGCCCGAAAAGGAAGAGAAGATCGAGGTTGAAGGAGAGGTCGTCGAAGCGCTCCCGAGCACGATGTTCAGAGTGCAGCTCGACACCGGGCACGCAGTTCTCGCCACGATCTCCGGGAAGATGCGCAAGCACTACATCCGCATCCTCCCCGGGGACAAGGTCAAGGTCGAGCTCAGCCCGTACGACCTGAACCGCGGTCGGATCACCTACAGGCACCGCTGATCATGAAAGTACGCCCATCTGTCAAGCCCATGTGCGAGCGCTGCCGCGTCATCAAGCGGCACGGCACGACCATGGTCATCTGCACCAACCCCCGGCACAAGCAAAGGCAGGGCTAGTGGCCCGTATCGCAGGAGTGAACCTCCCGAACCAGAAGCGGCTCGAGATCGGGCTGACCTACATCTACGGGATCGGCCAGCCGACGGCGCGCAAGGTGGCTGCTGCGCTCGGCCTCTCGCCCGACACGAAGATCCGCGATCTCACCGACGACGAGATCACGAAGCTCCGCAACTACATCGACACCGAGCTCGAGGTCGAGGGCGACCTGCGGCGTGAGCGCACCCAGGCGATCAAGCGCCTGTCCGAGATCGGCGCCTACCGGGGCCTCCGCCACCGCCGCGGCCTGCCGGCGAACGGGCAGCGCACGAAGACGAACGCCCGCACGCGCAAGGGCCCCAAGAAGACCGTCGGCCGCGGGAAGAAGGCCAAGTAGATGGCACCTCCCCGTCGTCAGGCGACCCGTGGTCGCGCGCGCCGCCGCGTCCGCAAGAACATCGCGATCGGCCAGGCGCACATCAAGACGAGCTTCAACAACACGATCGTCGCCCTCACCGACAAGGAGGGCAATGTGATCGCGTGGGAGTCCGCCGGCTCGGCCGGG
>DASSGL010000174.1:0-11948 GCA_035693525.1 Gaiellaceae bacterium
GGCGCAACCTGGTTGCATCCCTTGCGGGCAACCTGCCTTCAGGCAGGTTGCGGCCGTAGCACCGACCGAACGACGTCAACGACCGCAACCCGCCTCGAGCCTGGTTGCGGCAGCGCTGGCAAGCAACTCTCGGAACCTGCAACCAGGTTGCGATGCAACCTGGTTGCATCCCTTGCGGGCAACCTGCCTTCAGGCAGGTTGCGGCCGTAGCACCGATCGAACGACGTCAACGACCGCAACCCGCCTCGAGCCTGGTTGCGCCAGCGCTGGGCGAGCAATTCTCGGAACTGCAACCAGGTTGCGGCGCAACCTGGTTGCAGAAGGCGAGCGGTCGTCCGCGTCGAAGCAGACGTCGTTTTCTCCGCACTTACAAATAGCCCTTACCCTCCCGCCGTGCGGATCGGGCTCATCGTCGCGGTCGGGCTCGTCCTGTGCGGCTCTGCGTCGGGCGGCGGCTTCCCCGGGCGGGACGGCCTCGTCGTGTTCAGCCGCTCGACCGGCGACCAGCAGGCCGCCCTCGTCGGCGTGGACCCGGCGACGGGCTCGCAGTACACGCTCGGAGCAGGCACCGCGCCCGCGTGGTCGCCCGACGGCTCGAAGCTCGCCTTCGTACGGGACGGCACGGTCTACGTGGCGGAGCCGGACGGCTCGGGCGCGACGGGCGTCGGGCCTGGCACCTCCGCAGCCTGGTCGCCCGACGGCTCGCGGCTCGTCGTCTCCCGCTACGACGGCGTCGCCCAACCCGGAAGGGCGCAGGGGACGCTCCAGCTCGTGGTCGTCACCCTCTCGGACGGCAGCGAGACGCAGATCACCGAGGGGACGACGGATGCGCTCCTGCCCGCCTGGTCGCCCGAGGGCTCCACCATCGCATTCACGGCGGACACGGCGCTCGAGACGATTCCGGCGGACGGCGGGACGCCGACGCCGCTCTCGCTTCCCGGCGTGAAGACGAACGGCGGGGTCTCGTGGTCGCCCGACGGACGGTCCCTGGCGTTCCTCGATTCGGGCGGCCAGGTGTGGACGGCGGCGGCCGACGGGAGCGGCGCGCGGCAGCTCACATACACGCTCGTCGGCCCGAACAGCTTCGCCGAGCGGCCGGCGTGGTCTCCGGACGGCAGCACGATCGCGTGGACGGCCGGCGCCGATCTCTGCGTCACGGATCTCGCCGGCTACGTGCGTCGCGTGACGCGCAATGCGCAGACGTCGGCGCGGGTGCTGGCGTCGCTTCCCGACTGGCAACCGACCGGGGGCGGCTCCAGTGCGATCTTCGTCGCGCCGCCCGGCGCGAACGACTCGATCGGCTGCGACTGGAACCCCGGAGTGCGCGTCGAGATGGTCGACCGAAACGTCTCGCCGAGCATCTTCTCGGTGAGGTCCCCGCAGCAACTCGTCTTCGTCAACCATCTCACGCGGCCGCTGAACGTCTCGACGACGATGCTCGGCGAGCACGCAACGGTCGGTCCCGGCAGGTTCGTCGCGTTCAAGACGGTGCCCGGCACCTATGACTTCACCGTCGCCGGATATCCCGACGGCGTGCCGCGTCAGGGGACGTTCGCCGTCATCCCCGCCGGCAGCGTCGCCATCGACCAGCACACCGCGCTCCGCTACGGCACGAGTGCCGTCCTCACCGGCAGTGCCGGCGGCTCGGCCACCGGCAAGGTGAGGGTGATGTCGCAGCCGAGCGGAGCGAGCGGGCCGAAGACGATCGCGACCCTGACACCGTCGGGCGGCCGCTGGAGGCTGCCCATCGCGCCGAAGGTCACCACCGTGTACAAGGTGCTCTTCGGCGACGCCACGGCAGAGCGGACGATTCGCGTCATGCCCGAGCTGAAGGTGAGCCGGAGAGGCGGAACGGTCTCCGCAACGCTCCGCCCCGGTGCAGCGCTCGCCGGCGGCGCGCTCTTCCTCTTCCGGCTCGGCGCCGGCGGGTGGACACAGGCTCGGAGCGCACGCCTGAGCGGCGCCGGAGCCGCGACCTTCCGGAACGTCCCGCCCGGCCGCTACTACGTCGGGTTCCCCGGGCGCGGCGCGTGGTGGGCCACCGCGGGCGAGCCCTTTTCGATCGGCCGGTAGACTTCCCGAGTCCAGACCCTCCGACCCGGCGGCCTCGGTCGCAGCGCGGGTGCCGGCTTCTGCAGCCGGTGCGCTCGATCTCCGCCGGCGCACTGCAATCTGAAACCCAAGGAGCTATCACCATGGCAGTCGCCTCCATGCGCGACCTGCTGGAGGCCGGAGTCCATTTCGGCCACCAGACGCGTCGCTGGAACCCGAAGATGCGCCGCTTCATCTTCACCGAGCGGTCCGGCATCTACATCATCGACCTGACGCAGACGAGCGATCGCCTCGACGAGGCGGCGCAGTACGTCCGCAATCTCGCCGAGCGCAACGGCACGGTTCTCTTCGTCGGCACGAAGAAGCAGGCGCAGGACGCCGTGGAGACCGAGGCGAAGCGCGTCGGGATGCCGTACGTCAACCACCGCTGGCTCGGCGGGCTGCTCACGAACTGGCGGACGATGTCCGACCGGATCGAGCGGCTGCACGAGATGCGCCGCCTCCGCGACGAGGGGCAGATGGATCTTCTGCCCGCGAAGGAGCGGATCTCGATGGCCGGCGAGCTCGAGAAGCTCGAGCAGAACCTCGGCGGGGTCGCGGACATGCGTCGCCAGCCCGACGCGGTGTTCATCATCGACCTGAAGAAGGAGCAGCTCGCCGTGCGCGAGGCTCGGCGGCTCGGTCTGCCTGTGATCGCGCTCGTCGACACGAACGCCGACCCCGACGAGGCCGACTACGTGATCCCCGGCAACGACGATGCGATCCGCTCGTGCGGGCTCATCACTCGAGTGATCGCGGAGGCGATCAACGACGGGAAGCAAAAGGTCTCGGTACGCGACTTCGCAAAGCCGGAGAACGGCAGCGCTCCCCCCGAGGCGGCCGAGGCGGCCCCCGAGAGCGAGGTCGAGATCGCGCAGCCGGGCGTCCAGGTCAACGAGCCGGGGACCGAGGGCGAGTCCGTGCCGGTGCCGACCGGCCAGGATCCCCAGAACGAGGGCGCTGCGGAGACCGACAAGGCTGTCGCGAGGACGGAGGAGCTCGGGAATGGCTGAGATCTCGGCCGCACTCGTCAAGGAGCTGCGCGACCGCACGGGCGCAGGGCTGATGGACTGCAAGCGGGCGCTCCAGGAGACCAACGGCGACATGGAGGCGGCGATCGTCCTCCTGCGCGAGAGGGGGATGGCGCAGGCGGCGAAGCGCGCCGGCCGGGAGACGACCCAGGGCAAGGTGGGCTACCGCCTCGCCGACGACGGTGAGAAGGGCACGATGGTCGCGATCGGCTGCGAGACGGAGCCGGTCTCGGACAACGACGAGTTCCTGGCATACGCGAAGCGCGTGCTCGAGGCCGTCGAGGCGAACGGCGTCGACGCAGCCTCGTCGCTCGACGAGGAGCGCATCGCGCTCTCCGCCAAGCTCGGCGAGAACATCGTCGTGGCCGGCGCGGCGCGATTCGAGGCCGTGGACGGCGGACTCGTCGCTGCGTACGCGCATCCGCCCGCGAACAAGCTCGGCGTGCTGCTGCAGCTGCGCGGCGGCAACGCGGATCTCGGTCGCAAGCTCGCCATGCACATCGCCGCATCGAACCCGCGCTGGATCGGCCGCGAGGACGTACCCGACGAGGAGGTCACCTCGGAGCGGGAGATCTACGCGAACTCCGACGAGGTCCAGTCGAAGCCGGAGCAGGCACGAGAGAAGATCGTCGAGGGCATGCTGAACAAGCGCTTCTTCGCAGCAAACGTCCTCACCGACCAGGAGTGGATCCACGACTCGTCGAAGACGGTCGGGCAGGCGCTCTCGGAGTCGGGCGCCGAGGTGCTCGAGTTCCAACGCTACGCGCTCGCGTGACAGTGCTTAGGCTCGACGGAGCACGCAGAGAGCGGAGGTTCCGGCTTTGCCGGCGCCGGAGCGGATGACTGTTCGTTCCGAAGTCGAGGCAGCCGATGCCCCGGCGGCCGCCGCGCCCGGCTTCCGGCGCGTGCTGCTGAAGCTCTCGGGCGAGGCGCTGATGGGGTCGCGAGAGTACGGCATCGACGTACCGGTCGTGCGCTCGCTTGCGGAGGAGATCGCCGCGGTGCACGAGTCGGGTGTCGGCGTCGCGATCGTCGTGGGCGGCGGGAACTTCTACCGCGGTCTCGCCGCCGCGGCCGAGGGGATGGAGCGGACGACGGCCGACTACGCCGGCATGCTCGCGACGCTCCTGAACGCGCTGGCGTTGCAGGACGTGCTCGAGCGGCAGGGCGCGAGCACACGGGTTCAGTCCGCGCTCGAGGTCCGCGAGGTCGCCGAGCCGTACATCCGCCGTCGGGCAATCCGCCACCTCGAGAAGGGGCGAATCGTCATCTTCGCCGCGGGCACCGGCAACCCGTTCTTCACGACCGACACCGCCGCTGCGCTCCGCGCCCTCGAGATCGGCGCCGACGCGATCCTGATGGCGAAGAACGGCGTCCGCGGCGTGTACGACGGCGATCCGCGCACCGATGCGACGGCACAGTTCCTGCCGAGGCTCACGCACCTCGAGGCGATCGAGCGAGGGCTCAAGGTGATGGACACCACGGCTCTGTCGCTCTGCATGGACAACAAGCTGACCATTCACGTGTTCGAGCTTGCGGACGGCAACATCGCCCGGGTCGTCGCAGGCGAGGACGTCGGCACCGTCATCCAGACACGCTAGGAGGGCAGAGAGGAATGGCAACGGTCGACGAGCTGGTGAACGAGGCGCAGACGCGCATGGGCAAGTCGGTCGAGCACGCGCGCGACCAGTTCAACACCGTCCGCACCGGCCGGGCCTCCGGCTCGCTGCTGGACCGCATCGAGGTCGACTACTACGGGACTCCGACGCAGCTGAAGCAGCTCGCGACGATCGGCGTCCCCGACGCGCGGATGCTGACCGTGCAACCGTTCGATCCGAGCTCGATCCGGTCGATCGAGAAGGCGATCCAGGAGTCGGATCTCGGCCTGACGCCGTCCAACGACGGCAAGCTGATCCGCCTGCCCATCCCGCAGCTCACCGAAGAGCGGCGCAAGGAGCTCGTCAAGGTCGTGCGCGGGCTCGCGGAGGAGCACAGGGTCGCGGTGCGGGAGATCCGCCGCGACGCGATGAAGCATTTGAAGGATCTCGTCGACAACGGCGAGGTCGGCGCCGACGAGGAGCACCGAGCCGAGGAGCGCGTCCAGAAGCTGACCGACGACCACACGAAGCAGATCGACGAGCTCCTCAAGCACAAGGAAGCGGAGGTCATGGAGGTCTGACCTCGCTGTCGGGAACCGACGCCGACCCTGCGGCCGAGCACGGGCTGCCGGAGGTCGCGCGCGCCGTCGCGATCATCATGGACGGCAACAGCCGCTGGGCTGCGCGCCGCGGCCTCTCCGTCGCCGACGGCCATCGAGCCGGGTCGCGCGCGCTGCGGCCGGTGGTCGAGACGGCCATCGACCTCGGTGTCCGGTCGCTCGCCGTCTATGCGTTCTCGACCGAGAACTGGACGCGCTCGCCGGACGAGGTGGCGGCGCTGATGGAGATCTTCGGCGAGACGATCGACCGCGAACTCCTCGACCTCGCGAAGGAAGGCGTGCACACGCAGTTCGTCGGCAGGCGCGACCGTGCGCCGGAGTGGCTGCAGGACAAGATGCGCGAGCTCGAGGCGGCGACCGAGGCCGCGTCGCGGCTCCGCCTCTGGATCGCCTTCGACTACGGGGGGCGCGCCGAGATCGTGGAGGCCGCGCGCCGGCTCGCCGAACGCGGAGACGAGATCGACGAGGCGTCGTTCGCGCGTGCGCTCTATGCGCCGGAAATGCCTGACCCCGACCTCGTGATCCGGACGTCCGGCGAGCTGCGCGTGTCGAACTTCTTGCTCTGGCAGTCGGCGTACGCCGAGTTCGCGTTCACGGACACTCTCTGGCCCGACTTCGGCCCCGAGGAGCTTCGGGCCGCGATCGAGGATTACGCGAGCCGCCGGCGTAGATTCGGCGGACGATGACGACCGTTGGCGAACCGAGGGCGCAGAGCGCGTTGAGTGGGCTGATCTCCAGGGTGCTCGTCGCGGTGATCGGCCTGCCCGTCCTGCTAGGCGCCGTGTGGGTCGGAGGGTGGTGGCTCTTCACGCTCGTCGCGCTCGCGGCGGTCGTCGCCGTGCACGAGTACGTGACGATGTCGCGTCCGCTGCGACCCCTCGCGCCCGCGGCGTACATCGGCACGGTCCTCGCGCTCGTCGGCGCCGAGAAGGGCGGCGTCGTCTGGATGCTTGCAGGCTTCCTCACGTGCTTCGTCGTCGGCTTCGCGCTCAACGCGGTCTCGACGACACGCGCGCCCGCGACCGCCGCAGTCGGCTCGACGGTGATGGGAGCGGCGTGGATCGGCCTCGGTCTCGGGCACCTGATCCTCCTGCGCGAGATGCACGACCAGCCGCGGCTCATCGCCTTCACGGTGCTGCTCACCGTGTTCGCCGCCGATACGTTCGCGTACTTCGGCGGTCGGCTCCTCGGACGGCACAAGCTGGCGCCGACGCTGTCGCCCGGCAAGACGTGGGAGGGCTTCGTCGTCGGATCGATCGTCGGCATCTTCGTGTCGTTCGTCGCGCTGTATCAGGATCGCGACCACTACCTCGTCATCTGGCAGGCCGTCGTGCTCGGCCTCGTCGTCGTCCTCTCGGCGGCCGCCGGCGACCTCTTCGAGTCGATGCTGAAGCGCGACATGCAGGTGAAGGACACCGGCAGCCTGCTCGGCGGCCACGGCGGCGTCCTCGACCGGGTCGACGCACTGCTCTTCGCCTCGGCAGCCGCGTTCTACCTCGTGCTGGGCTTCAACTACACGTGACCCTGCAACCAGGTTGCCGAGCAACCTGGTTGCATTTCTTGCGAAGTGCCCATTCGTACACTGAGATCGTGAAACGAGTTGCCCTCCTCGGAGCCACCGGCTCGATCGGGCGCCAGGCGATCGAGATCATCGAGGCGAACCCGGAGCTCGAGCTGTGCGCGGCCGCGTCGGGGTCGACGCCGCTCCACCACGTCGACGCGCCGCTGAAGCAGATCGGCGGTGACCTGACCGAGCTGCTCGAGCGCGCGGAGCCGGACGTGGTGCTGAACGGCGTCGTCGGCTTCGCCGGCATCCACGCGACGCTCTGGGCGCTCGGGAACGGTGTCGACCTCGCGCTCGCGAACAAGGAGTCGCTCGTCGCGGGCGGGGAGCTCGCGCTGGCCGCGCTCGCGACCGGTGCGGCCCGCGTCCTGCCGGTGGACAGCGAGCACTCGGCGCTCTTCCAGTGCCTCGAAGGCCGCAGCGGCGAGCAGATCGACTCGCTCGTCCTGACCGCATCCGGCGGGCCGTTCCGCGGCCGCACTCGCGAAGAGCTGCTCGACGTCTCTCCGGAGGAGTCGCTTGCTCATCCGACCTGGAACATGGGCCCGAAGGTCACGGTCGACTCCGCCACACTCGCGAACAAAGGGCTCGAGCTGATCGAGGCGCACTTCCTCTTCGGCGTCCCCTACGAGCAGATCGAGGTCGTCATCCAGCCCACGTCGATCGTCCACTCGCTCGCGCGCTTCCGCGACGGCGCCGCGATTGCACACCTCGGGTATCCGGACATGCGCGTGCCGATCTCGTACGCGCTCACGTACCCGGAGCGGGCGGCGACGACGTTGCCTCCGCTCGACCTGACGGCGCTTCGGCTGGAGTTCGAAGCCCCGGACCTCGAAACGTTTCCGATGCTCGCGCTCGCGCGGGAGGCGGGGGAGAAGGGCGGCACGTACCCGTGCGCGTACAACGCGGCGAACGAGGTGGCCGTCGCCGCATTTCTCACGGGGCGGCTGCCGTTCCTCGGCATCGCCGATCTCGTCGCAGACGCCCTCGCGCGCGTGGACGGCGCGCCCGCCGGGGATCTCGAGCAGCTCGTCGAGGCGGACCGCGCCGCGCGGGCGCTCGCAGACGAAGGACTTGCGGTCGCATGACCTGGCTCGTCGTCGCAGTCGGGCTGCTGCTACTCGTCTTCCTGCACGAGCTGGGCCACTTTGCGGTCGCGATCGCAGTCGGTATGCGGCCGCGTTCGTTCTACATCGGCTTTCCCCCCGCGATCGCGAAGTTTCGCCGCAAGGGCATCGAGTACGGCATCGGCGCGATTCCTCTCGGAGGGATGGTGCGGATCCCGGGCATGCACAGACCGGCGCCGCGTGATCTCGAGACGTTCATGGCCGCGGCGCTGCGCGAGGATCCGAGCCTCTCCGCGGACGTCCAGCGCGTGCGCAGGCCGCTCGAGACCGGCGACTACGACGCGGCCCGCGCCGCGCTGCCGGACCTGCGGCGGGCGATCGAGCTCGCGGAGCTCAGTCCTGCGGCGCGCCGCAGCGCGGAGCGCGCCGTGCGCGAGGTCGACGAGGGAACCGGCAGCGACGCGTACTGGCGCGCGAGGACCTGGAAGCGAATCGCCGTCATCGCGGCGGGGCCATTGATGAACATCCTCGTCGCGTTCCTCATCTTCACGTCTGTCTACGCCACGGGCGCGCCCACCGGCACCCCGACGAACCGGATCGGCGAGGTCGAGCGCAATTCGCCCGCCGCCGTTGCGGGGCTCCACGCCGGCGACCGAGTGCTCGCCGTCGACGGCAAGCCCGCCACGACGTTCGACCGAGTCTCGCAGCTGATCCGCTCGAGCAAGGGAAAGCCGATCACGGTCACCGTGCGTCGAGACGGGTCCACGATCACGCTCGGCCCACGAGCGACGATGCGCTCGCCCGACGGACGCTGGATCTGGGGGTTCATCCCGGCGACCGAACAGGTCTCGTATCCGCTCGGGCACAGCGCGCGTCTGGCGGCGAACGACCTCGGGCAGGTGATCACCGGGACCTTCCGCGCGTTCGGTGCGCTCTTCCACCAGAAAGACCGCGGCCAGCTCACGAGTGCGGTCGGCATCGTGCGCGTCTCGCAGCAGGCTTTGAAGGTCGGCTTCAACTACTACCTCCAGATCGTCGGCCTGGTGAGCATGTCGCTCGCGCTCCTCAACCTGCTCCCGTTCCTGCCGCTCGACGGCGGACACATCCTGTTCTCGATCATCGAGGGGGTCCGCCGGCGCGCGGTCCCGCGAGAGGTCTACGAGCGCGTATCCGTCGTCGGCTTCGGGCTCATCCTGCTGCTGACGTTCATCGCGCTCTCGAACGACCTCGGCGGCACGCCTCGGTGAGAGCAGCGGTCGTCGGCGTGCTCGCTCTGGGGCTTGCCGGAGGTGCGGGGGCGAGCCGGCCGGTGCTCCGGCTCTCCGACGGTCAGACGCGCTGGTTCCTGCCGTCGCAGCTCCGAACCGGCGACCGAATCCGCTGCGACGTGCACGGTCAGACGATCGGTGCGGTCGTGCCATCTCCGCCGGCTGCCGGTCGGACATCCGGATCGGACACCTGGAAGGCGGGCGGCGCGCAGCTCGAGATCGAGAGGCGCGCGACCGGGGCCACGCAGGTCGCGTGTGGCGCAGGCGCGCCGCCTTCGCGACGGCCGCAGCTGCCGTACGTGATCGGGCAGAACGGGCTCGGCCTGATTCGCGGGCCGAACACGCTCCGAGAGTTGGAGCGGCTGTACGGCAGAGGCTCGCGCCGCAACGAGCTCGGGGGCTGCGGGGTCACCTGGCCGGGTCTGGGCCTGAAGGCGAACTTCGACGGCGCTCGCTGCTCCGACGGCAGCACCCTGCGCATCGCGACGGTCGACGATGCGCGCTGGACCTCGCTGAACGGCGTTCGCGTCGGCGATTCCATCGCGCGGATGCAGTGGCAGGTTCCCACGGCCAAGCGCCTCCAGGTGTTGCGCGGTCGCGCCGTCTGGCTCCTCACGACGGGTGTGCACGGAAACCTCTCGGCCGGAAGCGGAGCGTCCGGAACCGTCACGAGCCTGTCTTGCGTCGCTCATTAGTCCTGCCTCAACATCCGCTGAACCGGCAGGGAGGCCCGAACCTGCCCGGCTAGACTGGCTCGCAGTGGCGAGCGAGCGCCAGATCCAGGTCGGCGACGTCGCGATCGGCGGCGGCGCGCCGGTCGTCGTCCAGTCGATGACTCTCACGAAGACGCACGACGTCGAGGCGACGACGGCCCAGATCGCTGCGCTTGCCTCGGCGGGCTGCGAGGTCGTGCGGGTCGCCGTTCCGAAGCTCGAGGACGCCGAGGCGCTCCCGCGGATCGTGCGCTTCTCGCCGATCCCGGTGATCGCCGACATCCATTTCAACGCGTCGCTCGCGCTGCGGGCAATCGAGGCCGGCGTCGCGGCCGTGAGGATCAACCCGGGCAACATCGGCGGGGCCGACAAGGTGGCTCTGGTGGTGAAAGCCGCGAAGAAGGCCGGCCTCCCGATGCGCATCGGCGCCAACTCCGGCTCGCTGCCGAAGCACCTCGCCGACGTCGCGCAGCGCGACCAGGCCGAGGCGCTCGTCGAGGCGGCGCTCGAAGAGGTGCGCGTGCTCGAGAGCCTCGACTATTACGACTTCAAGATCTCGGTCAAGTCGAGCCACGTGCCGACGATGATTCGCGCCTACCGGATGCTCTCGGACCGCGTCCCGTACCCGCTCCACCTCGGCGTCACCGAGGCCGGCACGCCGTTCTCGGGCTCGATCAAGTCTGCGGTCGGCATGGGTGCGCTGCTGGTCGACGGGATCGGCGACACGATGCGGGTCTCCCTCACCGCTGATCCGGTCGAGGAGGTCAGGACGGCGTTCGAGATCCTCAAGGCGCTGGGCCTGCGCGAGCGCGGCCCCGTGATGATCGCGTGCCCGAGCTGCGGCCGCGACAACGTCGGCGTGCAGACGCTCGCGGAGACGGTCGAAGCGCGCCTGGCCGACTATCCGCAGCACTTCGAGGTCGCGGTGCTCGGCTGCGCGGTCAACGGGCCGGGCGAGGCAGGCGATGCCGACTTCGGCATCGCCGGCGGGCGTGACGTCGGGTTCGTGTACGCGCACGGCCGCGTGCTGAAGAAGGTGAGCTCGGACATCCTGATCGACGAGCTCTTCTTCGAGATCGACAAGTGGATCAGCGAGGGGATGCACCGGCCGAAGCGGCTGAAGATGGCGAAGCCGGCGGCTCTCGCGATGGCCGAGGCGTCCCTCATCCCTCTCGAGTAGACCCTGCCTGAAGGCAGGTTGCCGGGCTGCGCTCCACGCTCCATTGCTCACGCTGGCAACGCTAGTCTGCGTCCTCGTGATCGCCCGGGCCTCACACCTCTATCTTCCGACGCTCCGCGACGACCCCGCCGACGCGGAGGCTGCGTCGCACCGCCTCCTGATCCGCGGCGGCTACATCCGGCAGGTCAGCGCGGGGCTCTGGACGTACCTGCCGCTCGGCTGGCGGGTGCACCGAAAGGTGGAGCAGATCATCCGGGAGGAGATGAACGCGATCGGCTCACAGGAGATGTCGGCGCCGGTGCTGACCCCGGCCGAGCTGTGGCAGCGCAGCGACCGCTACTCCTCGCCGGAGGTGTTCAAGCTCGAGGACCGGAGCGGCCGGCAGTACGTCCTGCCGCTCTCGCACGAGGAGACGTTCACGTACCACGCGACGGAGATCCAGTCGTACAGACAGCTGCCGCAGATGTGGTACCACTTCCAGACGAAGGATCGAGACGAACCGAGGCCGAAGGCCGGCCTCCTGCGCGTCCGCGAGTTCGTCATGAAGGACTCGTACTCGTTCGACCGCGACGAGGAGGGCCTCGACCGAAGCTATCGCCTGCACGCCGCGGCGTACGTTCGCATCTTCGAGCGTTGTGGCCTCGAGTTCTACCGGGTGCAGGCGGAGTCGGGCCTCATGGGCGGAACCGAGAGCGAAGACTTCCTCGCGCCGGCCGGAGCGGGCGAGAACCTCCTCGTGACGTGCGAGAACGGCGACTACGCCGCCGACATGGACGCCGCGCAGGGCGTGCCTCGCGCGCCTCGATTCCCCGATCC
>DASSGL010000175.1:0-5493 GCA_035693525.1 Gaiellaceae bacterium
GGAGGGCCACCCGATTTTAAGTCGGGCGCGTCTGACCAGTTTCGCCACCCCGGCGCGTCAAATGTAGATGCAGCCGCCCCATCTGGCACCCTGCGCCCATGACGCACGACGTCATCGTCGCGCTCTCCGTGCTCGGCGTCATCGCCCAGGTGATCGCCGCCGTGCTCATCCTGATCGGGCTCGCGGCCCTCTTCGGTGCGCGTGGACCACTTCAGGCGGTGCGCGGCGCCCTGTGGGGCTACGAGCTCTGGGCCGCGTTCATCGTCGCCGCGATCGCGACCGGCGGGAGCCTCTTCTTCTCGGAGATCGCGCACTTCGTTCCGTGCGAGCTGTGCTGGTTCCAGCGGATCTGCATGTATCCGCTCTCGATCCTGACGCTCCTCGCCGCCCTGAACGGCGACCACCGCATGGCGCGATACCTGCTGCCGCTGCCCATCGTCGGCGCCGGCGTCTCGGTCTACCACCTGCTGGTCGAGAACGGCGTCGTCGAGCAGGCCCAGGCCTGCCTCGTCTCCGCGCCCGGCGGCTGCGCGACCAAGTGGATCAACGAGTTCGGCTACATGACCATCCCGACGCTCGCCCTCAGCGCGTTCGTCCTTCTCATCGAACTCTTAGCGCTCGCGGCCACCGGCTCCGAGGAGGACATCGCTACCCTTCCGGCCGGTGCCTAGCGGGAAGAAATCGAAACAGGCGCGGCGCGCTGCCGCCACGGCGATGCCGCCGCCCGTCGTCTCCAAGGGCGGCACCCGGCGGCGCCAGGCGAATCCGAAGGTTCTCGGCATCGCCGGAGGCGTCGTCGTGCTCGCGGTGATCGCGATCGTGCTCGGCGTCGTCCTCACGCGCGGCGGCGGCTCCAAGATCGACTCGTCCGTGCCCACGATCGGGTCGCTCGCGAACGGGCTTCCGGGCGCGGCCGACGTCGAGGCGATGTACAAGGGCGTCCCTCAGAAGGGGCTCTTCCTCGGCTCGGCGTTCGCGCCGGTGAACATGGTGATGTTCATCGACCTCCAGTGCCCGATCTGCCAGAACTTCGAGACGACCTCCCTGCCGACGCTCGTCTCGAAGTACGTGCGGGCGGGCAAGCTCCGAATCGAGACGAAGCCCTGGGCGTTCATCGGCCCCGACTCGGCACGCGGCCAGGCCGCGATGTTCGCCGCGGCGAAGCAGAACAAGGCCTACAACTTCGGGTCCGTCCTCTACGACAACCAGGGCACCGAGAACACCGGCTGGCTCGACGACAACATGATCGCGAGCATCGCGGCGAGCGTGCCCGGCATGAAGGTGCACCAGCTCCTTGCCGATAGCTCGAGCAGCGAGGTGAGCAAGGAGGCGTCGAGCGTCGCGGCCGCCGCCGAGGCCGACAAGGTCACCGGCACGCCGACGATCTTCATCGGCAAGAGCGGCACGAAGCCGAAGCTCGTGGGCACCCCCAGCGCCGCGCCGACCCTCTCGGAGGTCGAGACGGCGATCCAGGACGCACTCGGAAGCTGAGGTCGATCGCCGCCGCTTGACCGCCGCTTGACCGCGGCCGGCGTTCCCATATAGGCTCCGCGAGCCAGATCCGGAGGACTCACGGGTTCGTCGGATCTGGCATTTTCGTGGTCCGGGACGACTCCGTCCGACGGCAGCTCTACCGTTCGTCGGCCCAATGGTCATCGCCGGACTTCTCATCGGGCTCGTCGTCGGCGCCGTAGGCGCGTGGCTCGTCCTGCGCGCGCAGTACGCCTCGCGGCTCGGCGTGCTCGAAGAGGCGCGCGGCTCGCTCGAGACGACGATGAAGGCGCTCGCCTCCGACGCGCTCGCCGCGAGCGGCCGGTCGTTCCTCGAGCTCGCGAAGTCGCAGCTGGAGCAGCTGCAGCAGAAGACGACGCTCGACCTCGAGCAGCGCAAGCAGGCCGTCGAGCATCTCGTCGGCCCGATCCGCGAGTCGCTCACGAAGGTCGACGGCCGGCTCCAGGAGCTCGAGGTCGCCCGCACGCAGGCTTACTCGGAGCTCTCGGTGCAGGTGCGGCAGCTCGCGGAGACGCAGAACCAGCTCCGGAGCGAGACGGGCAACCTCGTCAGCGCTCTGCGCGACCGGCCGAACGTCCGGGGGCGCTGGGGCGAGATCCAGCTGCGCCGCGTCGTCGAGATGGCAGGCATGCTCGAGCACTGCGACTTCGAGACGCAGCACCACGTCGCGACCGAGGACTCGCGCCTCCGTCCGGACCTCGTGGTCCGCCTGCCGGGCCACAAGACGGTGGTCGTCGACGCGAAGTGCGCGGGTCAGGCGTATCTGGAGTCGCTCGACTGCAGCGACGAGGAGGGTCGCGCGGCAAAGCTCCGCGAGCACGCGCGGCAGGTGCGCGACCACATCACGAAGCTGTCCGCGAAGAGCTACTGGTCGCAACTCGACGAGACGCCGGAGTTCGTCGTGCTCTTCATCCCGGGCGAGACGTTCCTCAGCGCCGCGCTCGAGCAGGATCCGTCGCTGATCGAGGACGGCGTCAACCAGCAGGTGATCATCGCGACCCCGACGACGCTCATCGCGCTCCTGCGCGCCGTCGCCTACGGGTGGCGCCAGGAGACGATCGCCGAGTCGGCGAAGGCGATCAGCGACCTCGGCCGCGAGCTCTACTCACGGCTCGGCACGATGACCGACCATTTCGCGAAGGTCGGCCGCGGGCTCGAGACGGCCGTGCGGTCGTACAACGAGACGATCGGCTCGCTCGAGACGCGCGTCCTCCCGAGCGCGCGGAAGTTCAAGGAGCACGGCATCGCCCCGGCGGCCGAGCTCGCTCCCCTCGGGGTCGTCGAGCGGAGCGTGCGCCCCGTCTCGGCGCCGGAGCTTCCGGCCGCCGACGCCGACGCCGCCTAGGTGCCCGGTGCCAGGCTCCGCCGCAGGCGGTGCCTGGCACCGCTTTCCCTCCGCAGGCAGTCGGCACCTAGAACCGCAGGAGCGCCGCGACCCCGCCCACCGGCGCGAGGTCCTGGCGGTCGCGCAGCACGTGGACGCTCCCTCCGTGGGCGAGCGTCTGGTGGAGCGCGAGGTCGAGGCCGCCGTCGCGGCTCTCCATCGTCGTCCCGTCCAACGGGCAGCTCCCGTCCGAGACCTGCGCGCGGCCGCAATGAGGGCACTGGTAGGCGCGCTGGTCCGAGCCGTCCTGCACGAGCAGGAGCTCGACACGCCCATCGGACGCCGCCTCGAGCGTCTCCGCCCAGCCGGCGGTGGCGCGCCCTCGCTTCGCCGCCTCCTCGCGCCAGCGGTCGAGGATCGCCTCCTCGCGTCCACTCCACCACGCGGCGATCACGGGACGCGCCGCATCGAGCAGACCCGTCCGGTCGACGTGCGCCTCCGCCGACGCCCAGCCGATGACCGCTGCCCTCACCTCGTTCGACAGGACGCTCTCGAACTCCGTCCGCATGTCCTCCGCCCCGATGAGCACGACGCGGGCTCCGGCCAAGCGGCGCACACACGTCTCGAGCGTCTCCGCAACGCGTCGCCAGTGCCGCTCGACGATCTCGTCGATGTGGCGCTCGAAGCGCGCCTGAGACCAACCCCCCTGGTCGTGCCGTCCCGGGACCGCCTCGGTCTCGTCGGCGATCGCGACCAACGTGCCGCCCTCGAGGCGGTAGACGTCCCCCCGCTCGCGGCCGACCGCGGCGACGAGCGTCGCGTCGCCCGGACCGAGGAGGCGCGCGAGCGGCGTCAGATAGAGCTGCGAGGTGATGTGCACGTCGTCCGGAACCGGGTCGGCTGTCGTGAGCGTGCTCCAGAAGTTGTCGAGACCCGCCGCGAAGACCGCGACCCCCTTCGCGCCCTGGCGGTCGAAGCCGTCGTCGAACCACGATTCGATCCGCCGGAGGTCGCCCTTCAGCGCCTCCCGCGCCTCACGGGCGAGCCCGGCCTTGCGCTCGTCGAGCAGCCGCTCGGCCCGCGTGAGGAGCGAGTTGACCCTCGCCTCCACCCCGGGCGGCGTCGGCACCTCGCTCGGGTCGAGGTTCACGAACAGGCTCACGGCGCATCCCTGCGCCGCCCGGAAGCCTGCAAGTTCCCGCAGCTGCTCCCAGCTCACCATCCCTGCCACGATCGCCTCCCTTGCCGTGGCTGGCGATTCTATTCCTGGCATACCCTGGGGTCCCTGGGATCGGGGAACGTTCCGCCACCCAGGATCGTTTAATACTTCAGCACACCTGGAGGAGAAACGTAGATGAATGACGATGTACGCGAGCTGATCATTGTCGGCGGGGGCCCGGCCGGCTACACGGCTGCGCTCTATGCCGCTCGCGCGAATCTCGAGCCGCTCGTGCTGGAGGGCTTCCGGTGGGGCGGCCAGCTGATGATCACGAGCGACGTCGAGAACTATCCGGGCTACCCGGACGGGGTGATGGGCCCCGACATGATGGCCGACTTCAGGCGCCAGGCCGAGCGCTTCGGCGCCGAGTTCGTCACCGACGACGTCACGAAGGTCGACTTCTCGGAGCGCCCGTTCCGCCTGTGGATCGAGGACGTCGAGTACCGGGCGAAGAGCGTCGTGATCGCGACAGGTGCGAGCGCGCGCTGGCTCGGGCTGCCCGGAGAGCAGGTCTACCAGGGTCGCGGCGTCTCCGCATGCGCGACGTGCGACGGCGCGTTCTACAAGAACTGCGAGCTGATCGTGGTGGGCGGAGGCGACACCGCGATGGAGGAAGCGACATTCCTCACCCGGTTTGCGTCGAAGGTGACGGTGGTGCACCGGCGCGACGAGTTCCGCGCCTCGCCGATCATGCTCGACCGCGCACGGCACAACGAGAAGATCGACTTCATCACGAACGCGGTGGTCGAGCACATCTCCGGCGACGGCAAGGTGGAGTCCGTGACGCTCCGCGACACGGAGACGGGGCGCACGTGGGAGCATCCGGTCGGCGGCGTGTTCGTGGCGATCGGCCACGACCCCAACACGAAGCTCTTCGTCGACCAGCTCGACCATGACGCGGCCGGCTACCTCATCACGAAGGCCGGCTCGACGGAGACGAACATCCCCGGCGTCTTCGCCGCGGGCGACGTCCAGGACCACACGTACCGGCAGGCGGTGACCGCGGCAGGCTCAGGCTGTATGGCCGCGCTCGACGCCGAGCGCTTCCTCGCGGCCGAGGAAGGGCATGCCGGCACCGCGTTGACGGCGCCGAGGCCGGAAGCAGCCGAGGTCTGACCGCACAATCGCGCGGCCGCCACGGCGCGCTACACACACAGGATCGCGACATCGCGCCGCGCGTCTACCGGATCCCGTTCTCGACGAACGTCGAGCGCGTCGCGCTCGCGGCAGGCCATAAAGGCATCGAGCTCGAATGGGTCGACGTCGACCCTGCCGACCGCTCGCCGGTCGAGCAGGCGAGCGGGCAGCCGCTCGTGCCCGTCCTCGTCGACGGCGGCGAGGTCGTGTTCGACTCCCCGCTCATCGTGGAGTGGCTCGAGCGTCGCGTTCCCGAGCCGGCGCTCTATCCGGACGAGCCTGCCCGGCGCGCCGAGGTTCA
>DASSGL010000176.1:0-16086 GCA_035693525.1 Gaiellaceae bacterium
CGGTCGGCAAAGCCGGGCGTGCCCGGAAGCGGGGGCAGGCCGAGACCGGGTGGCGCGCAGATCTGCCGGGTCGGGTCCGCCAGCGGCTGGACGCAGGTCCAGCCGGCCTGCGCGAGGTGATTCGGCGTCACCCCTGCGCCACTCGGAGCCGCCGTAAGGGCTAGTACGGCTGCGACAGCCGTAGCCGCAACGAGCAGCGAGCGCATCGCGTGCTTCATCGGAGACCTCCTCGATCTCCCCGGAGACAGAAACGCCGCAGCGTCTCCCTTCGACCGATTCTCTCACGGCGAAGCCCGGCCTGCCAACCTGTCAGGCCCGGCGCTGCATCACTCTGAGACGAGCTCTCAGGCGGCCTGGATCGGGGGGTGCGGCTCGTCGTCGAGGAGGCGCCCGGCGGGCTCGCCGTTGCCGTTCTGGACGACAGTGTGGTTGCGCGCGACGTCGATCGCGCGACTCTCGCGGATCACCGTCACCTTCACCTGGCCGGGATACTCGAGCTGGTCCTCGATCTCGCGGGCGATCTCGTGTGAGAGAAGCGCGGCCTCGTCGTCGTCGACCTCCGAGGGGCTGACGATGACCCGGATCTCGCGGCCGGCCTGCAGGGCGTACACCTTCTCCACTCCGGGCTTCGAGGACGCCAGCTCCTCGAGCGACTCGAGGCGCTTGATGTAGTGCTCCAGGCTCTCGCCGCGCGCCCCGGGGCGCGAGGCCGAGATGGCGTCGGCCGCGATGAGCAGGACCGCCTCGACCGTCTGCGGCTGCACCTCGTAGTGGTGTGCCTCGATCGCGTGCACGACGTGCTGGGTCTCGCCGTACCGGCGCGCCAGCTGGGCTGAGATCAGGGCGTGCGAGCCCTCGATCTCGTGCGTCAGCGCCTTGCCGAGGTCGTGCAGCATCGCCGCACGCTTCGCCGTCTTGACGCCCGCGCCGAGCTCGGTGGCCATGATCCCGGCGAGGTGGACGACCTCCAGCGTGTGCTTGAGCACGTTCTGCCCGTAGCTCGTGCGGAAGCGGAGCCGGCCGAGGATCTTCACGAGCTCCTCGTGGAACGGGCCGCAGTTCGCCTCGAAGACGGCCTGCTCCCCGGCCTGGCGGACGAGCTCCTCGAGCTCGGCCTTCGACTGGTAGTAGGTCTCCTCGATCCGCGCCGGGTGGATGCGCCCGTCCTCGATCAGCTTCGTCAGGGTGAGGCGCGCGATCTCGCGCCGGACGCCGTCGAACGAGGAGAGGACGACCGCGTGCGGGGTGTCGTCGATGATGAAGTCGACGCCCGTCAGGTGCTCGAGGGCCCGGATGTTCCGGCCCTCGCGCCCGATGATGCGCCCCTTCATGTCGTCGGAGGGCAGCTCCACCACCGTGACAGTCGTCTCCGCCGCGTGGCTCGCGGCGACGCGCTGCAACGCGTCGGCGACGAGGTTCCTCGCGCGGCGCTTCGACTCGGCCCGCGCCTCTTCCTCGAGCATGCGGACGCGCCTGGCGAGGTCGTGCCGGACGAGCTCCTCGCCCCGGTCGAGCAGGTGCGACTTCGCCTCCTGCAGGGACATGCCCGCGACCCGCTCGAGCTCCGCCTGCTCGGCCACCTTGGCCTGCTTGAGCTCGTCCTGGAGCTGGCGGAGATGCGTCTCGCGGTCCGCGAGCCCCTGGTCGCGGCGGCCCAGCTCGACGAGCTTGCACTCGACCTCCTCTTCCTTCGCGAGAACGCGTTCCTCGATCTTCAGCACCCCTTCGCGGCGGTCGGCGAGCTCCCTGTCGATCTCGGCCCGGAGCTGCACGGCCTGCTCGCGAGCTTCGATCTGCGCCTCGCGCCGCACCGCCTCCGCCTCGCGCTCCGCGTCCTCGAGGAGCTGGCGCCGGAGCCGCTTCGCCTTGCCGACGCCGGTCGCGCCGAATGCCTGCACCGAGACGAGGGCAACCGTCAGGCCGACGGCGACTCCGATTGCGATTCCGATCCCGATCAGCATGTGCCGGCACCTCGCTCGGTTGGGGTTGCCCCACCGGCATCGCACCCGCAAAAAGCCTTGGTCGGAATCGCTCGACACCCGGCGCAGCGCAGCGCGCGCACCGGTACTGCTACCTGGCCGTGAACCTCCGGCGTCTAGGTTCGGAACGGGTTGTCGTGGTTTCGGTCACAGAATCAGCGATTTCGGAAACAGCTCAGTTTGCAGGCAAAATGTCAGGTGAAGCGGTGTGCGGATGGTAGCGCGGTCACGCTCCCTCCGCAAATTCTGCAAGATCCTCCAGGACGTCCGCGTCGAACCCGCGGGCCGCGAGCCGTCGGAGGGTGCGTGGCCCACCCCCTTGCCTCTCCACGAGCGCCCGCGCCCGGAGGTGCTCGGCCTCGAGCCCGGCGAGGGCCTCGTCGACGAGCTCCGCGCCCAGGCCGTCCCGCTCGAGGGCCGCTCGGATCGCCGCGTCGCCGTAGCCGCGCTCGGCCAATGCCAGCGCCCGCCCGGCAGCGACGCGGCGGTCGTCGACCAGACCGGCCCGCTCGAGCGCTCCCAGCGCATCCGCCCGGGCCGCCGGGCTGGCCCCCCGGGCCGCGAGCCGCTCCTCCAGCCGCCGGCGCGAGAGGTCGCGATGCCGGAGCGCCCTGACGGCGACGCCGACCGCCTTCGCGCGGCGGAGCTCGCGGCCGAGCGTGCGGGCGGTCTCGCGGTCGAGCGCCCGGCCGACGGCGAGGCCGGCGCAGACGATCGCCTCCGTCGGGACGACGCGCCAGGGCTTGCCGTCGAGCTCGACCTCGACGCGACCACGTGGACGCTCGACGAGTCCGGTGACGACGGGGGCGGAGACGACAGGTCTCCGGCTACTCGTCGGGCGCTCCGACCTCCGCGAGCGCGGCCGCCGCGGCCGCGGCCCTCGCCCCCTTCCCCTCGGGTGCGCCGTTCTCGGCCGCTTCCTCGACGAACGGCAGCAGCCGCGCCGAGACGACCTGCTCCGGCCCGAGCTCGAGCTGGATCCGCTGCAGGATCTGCTGGGTGACGTCGGGGTGCTCACGCAGGAACGCGGTCGCGTTGTGCCGGCCCTGCCCGAGACGCTCGTCGCCGAAGCTGAAGTACGAGCCGGACTTCGTCACCACCTTCCGCTCGGCTGCGACGTCGAGCACCGTGCCCTCCCAAGAGAAGCCGGTCCCGTAGAGGATGTCGAACTCGGCCTGCTTGAACGGCGGCGCCACCTTGTTCTTCACGACCTTGACGCGGATCCGGTTGCCGATCGCCTCGACGCCTTCTTTCAGCGTCTCGATGCGGCGGATGTCGAGGCGCACCGAGGAGTAGAACTTCAACGCGCGGCCGCCCGGCGTCGTCTCCGGGTTGCCGAACATCACGCCGATCTTCTCGCGCAGCTGGTTCGTGAAGATGCAGATCGTGTCGGTGCGGTTGAGCGTGCCGGCGAGCTTGCGCAGCGCCTGCGACATGAGCCGTGCTTGGAGGCCGACGTGCGAGTCGCCCATCTCGCCCTCGATCTCGGCCTTCGGAGTGAGCGCGGCGACCGAGTCGACGGCGACGATGTCGAGCGCGCCCGAGCGGATGAGGAGCTCGGCGATCTCGAGCGCCTGCTCGCCGGTGTCGGGCTGCGAGACGAGGAGGTTGTCGATGTCGACGCCGATCCGCTTCGCGTACGCCGGGTCCATCGCGTGCTCGGCGTCGATGAAGGCGCAGATGCCGCCGCGGCGCTGCGCCTCGGCGATCACGTGGTAGACGAGCGTCGTCTTCCCCGACGACTCCGGGCCGAAGACCTCGACGATGCGGCCGCGAGGCAGGCCGCCGATGCCGAGCGCGAGGTCGAGGGCGAGGCTCCCGGTGGAGACCGCGCCGACGCTGACGGCCGCGCGGTCGCTCATCTTCATGACGGATCCCTTGCCGAACTGCCGCTCGATCTGGCCGAGGGCCACGTCCAGTGCTTCGTGCTTGTCCACCGTTTCTCAGCCTCCTAAAGCGACAGAATCCAGGACTTCGTACTGCGCCCCGCCGGGATGCAGTCGTGACAGATAAGCAGCCGCATCGGACGGAACAAATGTTCCCATGGCGGGCGCCTCGAGCCGCAGCCGCGGCCGCTCGCGGAACCGGGCGACGGTGAGGTGCGGAAGCCAGGGCCGCTCGTCGCGCCGGTAGACCCCGAGCGCCTCGAGACGCGCTTGGAGGTCGCCGGCCAGCGCAGTCGCTCCGCCGCCGACATCGTCGAGGACGATCATCGCGACGCTCCTCGTCTCCCGGTAGCGAGATGCGGTGAGCCGCAGGTCGGGCCCGGACGCCGGCGCGGCGGCCCGCAGCGCGTCGACGATCGCCTCGAGCTCGGCGGCGGGCCGGTGGCCGAGAAAGGCGAGCGTGACGTGTATGTGCTCTCGGGGCACGAGCCGCAGATCCAGGCCCGAGAGGTGCGCCTCCTGCCACGACTCGATCGTGTCGAGCACGGGGACCGGGAGGCGAAGGCCGAGGAAGAGGCGCAGGCGCTCATCGCCCTGCACGCTACCCCTCGACGTCATACGACTTCGTCAGGGCTCTGTGTCAGAAGCGTGCGCACCAGATGCAGCGCGACGACGACCGAGCGCGCGCGGATCGCGTCGCGATCGCCCGGGAAGCTCAGCTCCCGACCGAGCCCGCCGCCCGGGCCTTCTGCATGGACGTAGACGAGGCCGACCGGCTTCGCCGGCGTGGCACCGCCCGGTCCCGCGATGCCCGTGACGGACACCGCCACGTCGGCTCCGAGCCGAGCCCTCGCGCCCCGCGCCATTGCTTCCGCCACTTCGGCGGAGACCGCTCCGTGTGCCTCGAGGAGCTCAAGCGGCACGCCGAGCTCGGCCTCCTTGACACTGTTCGCATACGCGACGACGCCGCCGACGACGACGTCGCTCGACCCCGGGACCGAGGTGAGCCTCCCGGTGACGAGGCCACCGGTGATCGACTCCGCCGTCGCGAGAGTGAGGCCGCGCGCACGACACAGCTCCAGCACGTGCTGCTCGACCCCGCGCTCGTCACGGCCGTACAGCCACCGCTCGATCGGCGAGACGAGCGACGCCTCGAGCTCGTCGGCACGACGCTCTGCACCGGGCTGGACGACGAGGTCGACGTGGATCTCGAAGTCGCGCGCGCAGATCGTCACCTCCACCCCGTCCCCGTCTCCTCCTGCGTCGGCGAGGGCACGCGCGACGGCGGACTCGCTCACGCCGAAGAAGCGGAGCACCCGCTGCTCCGGCGGGACCGTGCGCGCGAGAAGGGCGCGGAAGGCCTCCGTCTCGAGCGCGTGCGGCCACAGCCGCCGCAGCTCGCCCGGCGGGCCCGGCAGCACGACGACCACCGGGCCGCCGTCGCGCGCCATCAGCAGTCCGGGCGCCGTTCCGGCGAGACCGAGGGACGCGGCTCCCTCCGGGATCGTCGCCTGCTTCGTGACGCCGGGTGCGAAGTCGGCGTAGTCGCGACGCAGACGCTCGGCCGCGGCGCGCGACACGGCCTCGATCTCCGCCTCGAGAACCGCGTCGACGCGCAACCCGACGCCGAGCGCCTTGGCCACGAGCTCGACCGTCCTGTCGTCGTGCGTCGGGCCGAGCCCGCCGGAGACGAGCACCGCGTCGGCCGAGGCGAACGCCTCGCGCAACGTCGCCTCGAGCTCCTCCGGTGCGTCGCCGACGATCGCGATCCTCGCCGGCTCCAGGCCGAGCCGGAGCGCCTCGCCGGCGAGGAACGGTCCGTTCAGATCACGCCTCTCGCCGCGCACGAGCTCGCTGCCCGTGACGACGACGAACGCGCGGGGGCGCGGCGGAGAACCGCCTGTCGAGGTCAACCGCTGACGCGGTCGGTCTTCGTCGGGGTGACGATGACCTTGAGGTTGCGACGAGCGGGCAGCGCGACCGGCTTGCCTGCGAGGGTGAATCGCACGCCGGCCGGCCGGTGCACCGAGAGCCAGAAGCGCGTGCCGACGATGAACTCCTTGTCGCCTGGTCGGAGCGTGCCCTGGAAGAGCACCGCGCCGACGTGCGAGTTGCGCCGTACCTCGAGGTACGTGCCCGTGCCGCGCCCGGCGAAGTGGAGGCCCTTCGGCGCCGCAACCGGCGTTCGCGGCTGCGTCGTCACGGCAGGCGGCGGCGTCGCGGTGTCGCCGCCGCCGAAGCGCCAGGCGACGATCACGAGCGCAGTCAGCGCCGCGATCCCGCACAGCGCGAGCACGACGACACGACGCTCGAACGCGTGCTCCTGCCGCACTCGTGGTCGCCGCTGAGGCATGTCGTCGAAGCCGCCGACGACGTAGCGCGAGTTGTACTCATCCACGTAGAGCTCGCCGTCGAGGCCCAGGAAGTCGGCATACGAGCGGAGGAAGCCCTTGATGTAGGTGCCTGCCGGGAGGATCTCGAACTCCTCCTCTTCCAGCGCGCGGATGTACTTCGCACGAATCTTCGTCGCGAGCTCGACGTCGCCGTAGTCGAGCCCCTGGCGGAGGCGGGCCTCGCGCAGGCTGTTGCCGATCTCGAACACCGGCGGGATTCTAGTGGCCGCGTCCCCACGCGCCCCTCCCTGGAGGCTAGCCCTCGAGGCGGAGCAGCAGCTCGTAGAAGCCGACGGCGATCGAGGCCGAGAGCGCGATGCAGATGCCGGCGAGGCCGAGGACGCGTCCGAGGCGGATGCGGCCGAAGCCGCCCGCCCGCTCGAGCGTCCAGCGGATCCGGCCGCGGGCGCCGCGCGCGAAGAGGAGCGCGGCGAGGCCGCAGGCGGCGGCGACGGGAATCGCCCAGACGGCGTCGAGCAGCCGCACGTCCGTCGTCTGGCGGGAGAGGACGATCGCCACCGGCACGGCCGCGACGGCCGCCAGGCCGAGGAGCAGTGCGAGGGATGCCCGGTGGTTACTGCTTCGCATAGGGGCGGCCCACCGCGGCGGGCGGGATCGAGCGGCCGATGACGCCCGCGACGGCGATCAGCGTGAGGACGTAGGGAAGCGCCTGGAAGAGGACGGAGGCGGCATCGGAGTAGACCGTCAGGCGGAACGAGAGCGCCGTGGACGCGCCGAACAGGATCGCCGCGGCGTACGCACCGAAGGGCCGCCAGTTGCCGAAGATGACTGCTGCGAGAGCGATGAAGCCGCGACCGGCAGTCATGTTCTCGTTGAACGAGCCGACGAATCCGATCGAGAGATACGCGCCGCCGAGCGCGGCGAGCACACCGGAGAGCGTCACGGCCGCGTAACGGGTCGCGTAGACGGAGATCCCGACCGTGTCGGCCGCCCGCGGATGCTCGCCGACAGCGCGCAGGCGGAGGCCGATCGGCGTCCGGAAGAGCACGATCTGCGCCACGATCAGAAGCACGAACGACGCCCAGATCATGTAGTTGAGGTGCCCGATCGCATCCCCGAGGAACGTGTGCGGCTTCAGGCCGGGGATGTTCAGGTTCGGGATGCGCGGCAGGTCGCCGGGGGTACCGCTCGCGCCGTAGACCTGGATGAAGAAGTAGCCCGTCACTCCGAGCGCGAGGAAGTTGATCGCGGTGCCCCCGACGATCTGATCCGCGCGAAGATGGATCGCGAAGACGGCGTACAGC
This sequence comes from Gaiellaceae bacterium, assembly GCA_035693525.1. Lineage (GTDB taxonomy): Bacteria > Actinomycetota > Thermoleophilia > Gaiellales > Gaiellaceae > Palsa-739. Next base: position 7,524 of record DASSGL010000176.1, read on the forward strand.
AATGCGAACCCGCCGCCGGCGACCGCCGCGAGGAGAACGCCCCACTCCCAGTTGCCGAACTTGTCTGCGCCGAGGCAGGCGAAGAACGCGCCGGCCAGCATCATTCCTTCGAGACCGATGTTCACGACGCCGCTTCGCTCCGAGAACATCCCGCCGACGGCCGCGTAGCAGAGCGGCGTCGCCCACACGAGCGTCGACCCGATGAGCGATCCCCAGGTGACGACCGAGGCAAGATTGCTTTCCGACGACTGCAGGGCGAGCAGGCCGAGGCCGATGCCGATCAGCCCGACGGCGACGGCGCCCCAGGCGAGCCGGCCGATCCCTCGCGTGACGGACCAGACGCCCAGGAGGACGGCGACGAGGCCGACGAGGATCGGCACCCACGGCTGCCGCGCGCCGACGGGCGGCAGCACGAACCAGAACGCGAGCGAGCCGAGCACGATTCCGCACCACGCGACCGTGCGAGCACCGAGGGGGAACCGATCGAGGCGGGTCGCGACGGCGTTCACGTCACCGCCTCCGCGGTCTCGGGCGCCGGGCGCCTGCGGCCGAGCTTCTTGCGGGCCTGCCACAGGTAGAGGATCAGGACGTCGGCGCCGACGAAGAGCAGGACGAGCGCCTGGATCATCAGCGTCAGGTTGCTCGCGAGCTCGGGCGGGAAGACGTTCGGGTCGAGGCCTCTCGTCGAGGTCCCGTTCACGAGCGCGCCGAAGAGGAGCGCGCTGAGGCCCACGCCGAGCGCCGTGTTGCGTCCGAGGAGCGCGACGGCGATGCCGATGAAGCCGATGTTCGAGACCTGGATGTCGAGCACGCCGATGTGGTACTCCCAGCCGAGGATGTCGACCGCGCCGCCGAGCCCGGCGAACGCGCCCGAGATCGCCATCGCGTAGACGTAGTTGCGCGCGACGTTGATGCCGCCGTAGCGCGCCGCCTCCGGATTGAACCCAACCGCGCGCACCTGGTAGCCGAGGGTCGTCCGGTTGAGCGTCAGCCAGAAGATGACGAGCGCCCCGAGCGCGATGAAGAACCCGACGTCGAGCGCCTGGAGCGCCGGGTTGCCCCAGAAGGCCGGCAGATGGGCGCCCGGCGCGATGTCCGGCGAGATCGGGATCGAGACGTCGGTCGTGTTCTGAAGAGGGCCCCCTCGGCCGACGAGGAAGCTGCCCGTCCAGTACGCGATCCAGTTGAGCATGATCGTCGTGATCACCTCGTGCGCGCCGACGGCCGCCTTGAGGAATCCGGCCACTGCTGCGATCGCCGCCCCGCCGAGGATCGCCGCGGCGATCGCGAAGACGACGTGCAGGCCATGGCTCATGTGCGCGAAGCTCGAGCCGACCCACACCGCCATGATCGCGCCGGTGATGTATTGGCCCTGGCCGCCGATGTTGAAGAGGCCGCAGCGGAACGCGAACGCGACGGCGAGGCCGGTGAGGATCAGCGTCGTCGTCAAGAGCACGGTCTGCGTGAGGTTGTACGCGGTCAGCGCGTTCGTGTCCGTGTTCCACCAGAAGAAGACCTGGTGGTTCGTGAACGGGATGTCGATGTGGTGGTGGCCGAACTGGAAGAACCAGTTCAGGCCGGTGCCGTCCCAGATCGCCTTGTACGTCTTGAACGGGTTGTGCCCGGTGGCGAGGACGACGATGCCGCCCGCGGCGAACGCGAGCACGACGGTGAGTAGCGGCGTGATGACCCCGCCTGCCCGCTGGTAGAACGCGAGACGCTCTGCGACGCTCGGCGCGTAGCCGCCGGGCTCGGCCTGCGGCTGCTCGTCGAGGTCGCTCATACGAGCGCCGTGGGCTGCCGGCCCCCGGTCATCGCGAACCCGAGCTCTTCCTCGGTCGCGCTCGGGTCGAACTCGCCCACGATCGAGCCCTCGTAGATGACGAGGATGCGGTCGGCGAGCGACAGCACCTCCTCGAGCTCGAGCGAGACGAGCAGCACGGCGCGTCCCTCGTCACGCTCCTCGATCAGGCGGCGGTGTACGAACTCGATCGCGCCGACGTCGAGGCCGCGCGTCGGCTGCGCGGCGATCAGCACCCTCGGATCGCGCGAGACCTCGCGCGCGATCACGACCTTCTGCTGGTTGCCACCGGAGAGCGCGGACGCACGGGTGCGCTCGGTGCCCCCGCGGACGTCGAACTCCGTGAGCAGCCTCCTGCCGTACGCGAGCCACGTGCGCGGGTTCAGGAAGCCGAGCTTCGAGAACGGCTCCTTCGCGTAGTCGTGGAGCACGAGATTCTCGGCGAGCGTGAACTCGAGCACGAGCCCGCGCCGCTGCCGGTCCTCCGGGATGTGGCCGACGCCTTGCTCGAGGAACGTGTGCGCGCTCCCGTGCGTGAGGTCCTCGGCGCCGACGCGGATCCTTCCCTCGCTGGCGCGCCGGAGACCCGTGATCGCGTCGATCAGCTCTGTCTGCCCGTTCCCGTCGACGCCGGCGATCGCGACGATCTCGCCGGCGCGCACGTGGAACGAGACGCCTCGCACCGCCTCGAGCCCGCGGTCGTCGAACACGTGGAGGTTCTCGACGTCGAGCAGGACCTCGGACGGCTTCGCCGGCTCCTTGTCGACGCGAAACAGGACCTCGCGGCCGACCATCATCCGGGCGAGGCTCGCCTCCGTGGCCCCCGCGGTCGGGATCGTGTCGACCTTCTTGCCGCGCCGGAGCACCGTGACGCGGTCGGCGATCTCGAGCACCTCGTTCAGCTTGTGCGAGATGAAGATGACGCTCATCCCCTCGGCGACGAGGCGCTTGAGGATCTCGACGAGCTCGATCGCCTCCTGCGGGGTGAGCACCGCGGTCGGCTCGTCGAGGATGAGGATGTCCGCTTGGCGGTACAGCGCCTTGAGGATCTCGACCCGCTGCTGCTGCCCCACCGTGATGTCCCGGATGAGCGCATGCGGGTCGATGTGGAACTTGAACTGGTCGGCGAGCTCACGGACGCGCCGCTCCGCCGCCGAGGTGTCGAGGAGCACGCCGCGCCTCGGCTCGGCCGCCAGGACGATGTTCTCGGCCACCGTCATGACGGGGATCAGCATGAAGTGCTGGTGGACCATCCCGATCCCGGCCGCGATTGCGGCGTGCGGCGAGTCGATCGTCACCGGAGCGCCGTTCAGGCGGATCTCGCCCTCGTCCGGCCGGTAGAGGCCGTAGAGGATGTTCATGAGCGTGGACTTGCCGGCGCCGTTCTCGCCGAGGAGCGCGTGCACCTCGCCCTTGCGCAGGTCGAAGTCGACCCGGTCGTTCGCGAGGACTCCTGGGAAGCGCTTCGTGATGCCGCGCAGTTCCAGAACGGGCGGAGTGGTTTCGACCACGGTCGAGGCGATTGTACGGAGAGCGCCGGAGACGGGCCCGGCCAGGGGCCCGTCCCTCGGCGTCGCGGAATGACTCCTACTTGACCGTCGTCGGCGGCTTGATCTTGCCGGCGACGATCTGCGCCTTCAGCCCTGCGATCGTCTTCAGGAACGTCGCGGGAACGGCCGGGCTCGTCCGGCCGAGACCGACACCGCCGTTCTTGAGGTTGAAGACGAGGTTCTTCCCACCGGCGAACGTGCCGTTCTTCGCACCCTGGATCGCGAGGTACACGCCGCGGTCGACGCGCTTGATGGCGCTCGTCAGCGTGTGCTGCGGGTGCAGAACGTATTGGTCGACGTCGACGCCGACGGCCCACACGCCGGCCTGGTCGGCGGCGTCGAGCGTCGCGAGGCCGCACGGCCCGGCGACGTTGAACTCAACCTGCGAGCCCGCGTCGATCTGGTTCTGCGCGACCGTCTTGCAGGCGGCCGGATCGGTGAACGACTGCGAGTACCCGGTCAGCACCTTGATCCCTGGGTTGCACTTCTTCGCACCGGCCTGATAGCCCGCGAGGAACGAATCGACCGACGGGATCTTGAGGCCGCCGACGACGCCGATCGTCTGAGTGCCGCCCTGCTTCTTCGTCATCAGCGCCGCGAGGCAGCCGACGAGGTACGAGTTCTGCTGGGTCGCGTAGGTGAGGCCCTCGACGTTCTTGACCTGGCCCTTGAAGGGAGGGCCGGTCACGTCGTAGTCCGTGATCGCGAACTTCGTGTTCGGGAACTGCTTCGCCGCGGTGGCCTCCGCATCCGCAAGGAGGAACCCGGCTGCGATCACCAGCTGGTAGCCCTTACGCGGGAACGACGCGAGGTTCGGCAGGTAGTCGGCTGCCGAGCGGGACTCCGCGGTCCCGATCTCGACGCCGGGGATCTTCTTCGCCGCGAGCTTCGCGCCGGCGAGCTGGGCCTGGTTGAAGCCCTTGTCGTTGAACTTCGCGACGTCGGAGACGAGGCCGACCTTGAACGTCGCCGAAGCCTTCGACGGGGCAGCGGTGCCGGTCCCGACGACGGCGGCCGCGATGACGGCCACCACTGCGAGCGCCGCAGCGGGCGCCGCAAAATGCCACTTCTTCACTGAACCCTCCTGATGTGATTTCGACCCGATCTCGGGCGAGAGGACTCTAGTACGCCCCAAAGCCCTTTTCCAAGCGGCCAGGTGGATCGAGCCCTTCCGCTCACCTTGTTTAGACGACGCCCGGCCGCTTTTGACAGTCCGGGACGGCACGTCGTCTCATGAGCGGAGAGTCACGAAGTCGGTGCGGCTGCCGACCTGAGCCGCTCCTCGAGGCCCGCGCGGGTCGGCAGCCCCGGCACGACGCCTGCATGCTCGACCATGTGTGCGCCCGCGGCACAGCCCCACCGGACGGCCTCGAGATCCTCGCGGCCCTCGGCGAGCGCGACGGCGAAAGCAGCTGTGAAGGCGTCGCCGGCACCGGTCGTATCGAGGGCCCACGCCGGAAACGCGGGCACGCGCTCACCGTCGAGCTCGGCTCCCCTGTCGCCCAGGGTGAGGACGAGCCTCCCGCGTGCGCCGCGCACGGCGGCGGCCTCGGTCGCGTTCGGCGTCAGATAGTCGACCTCGGGCGCGATCGGCCTCGGAGGCGACGGCGCAGGGTCGAGGATCGTCCGTACGCCCGCTCGTCGGGCGACCTCGACGGCGTAGAGCGCGGTGTCGACCGGGATCTCGAGCTGCACGACGCACACGTCCGACGCCGCGATTCGCGGCGCGAACGCATCGACGTGTGCACGCGTCAGGCAGTCGAGCGCACCCGGGACGATCACGATCCGGTTCGCGCCCGTCGGCTCGACGAAGATGGGCGCCGTCATCGTCGCCGCCTGCGGCGCCACCACCGCCTCCGTGTCGACGCCCTCCGCCTGCCAGAGCGCGATCGCGTCGTGGCCGAACGCGTCGTCGCCGACCGCCGTGAGGAGGTGGACGTCGGCGCCGAGCCGCACGGCGCCGACGGCCTGGTTGGAACCTTTGCCGCCGTGATCCGTACGAAACGTTCGTCCCACGACAGTCTCCCCCGCCTCCGGCACGCGATCGAGCTCGACGGTCAGGCCGACTCCGTAGCTTCCCACGACCGCCACCCGAGGCACGCGGCGATTCTATGGACGTGCACCACGAGGAATGGATTCGGGCTCACGTCGAGCCCACCGGCGAGATCGAGCTCGTGCACGATCGGGCGTGGGCGACGGTGTACCGCGTCCCGGTCGCCGGCGACGGTGCCGTCTGGTTCAAGGCGTGCAAGCCGGCGCAGGCGTTCGAGCCTCGCCTGACGGCCGAGCTCTACTCCCGCTGGCCCGACCGGATCGTCGAAGTGCTCGGGCACGACGTCGAGCGCGCGTGGCTTCTGCTCGCCGACGGCGGCACCCCCATCGGGGCGTTCGGCAACTCGCCCGAGGCATGGCAGGCTGCATTGCCCCTCTATGCGGAGCTGCAGCGCGGCGAGATCGCGCAGGTAGAGGCGCACCTCGAGGGCGCCGTGCCGGACCGGCGGGTGGCGAGGTTGCCTGCCCTCTACGCAGACATGCTTGCGCACGATCTCCCGCTCGAGCCGGAGGAGGTCGACCGCCTACGCCGGTTCGAGGGCCGCTTCGCGGCGCTGTGTGAGGAGCTCGGCGCACCCGGGATCCCCGACACGGTGCAGCACGACGACCTCCACCTCGAGAACGTGTATGCGAAGGGCGATCGGATGCTGCTGCTCGACTGGGGCGACACCTCGATCGCGCACCCGTTCTCGTCGCTCGTCGTGACGTTCCACTTCCTCGACGTGGTCAACCATCTGCCGCCCGGAGATCCGTGGTACGCCCGGTTGCGAAACGCCTACCTCGAGCCGTGGGGCGACGATCTCCTCGACACGTTCGAGCTCGCCCAACGCGTCGGCACGATCGCGTACGCGTTCGGGGAGATTCGACACCGCGACGCGATGCCGGAGGAGCACCACGCCGAGTTCGACCAGTGGTTCCCGGCGACGATGCGCCGGGCCGTCGCTCAGACGGACGAGTAGAGGGCGAGCCCATCCCCCTCGCGCCGCAGCGCGTCACCGCGTTCGACGAGCGCGTCGAGGACGTCGCGCGAACGCTTGACGCGCCAGCCCAGTGCGCCGCCGAGGTCCGCAGCCGAGAGCTCGCCGGACGAGGTGAGCACGGTCGCCGCGAGCTCGGGTTCCGCATTGGGCACGTCGCGCGTCCGCCACCGTCGCGTCACGAGGTCGAACGCGACCGCGCCCCAGCCTCGATCCTGCTCGACGACGCCGGCGCTCGTCAGCACGAGCGCGCGCTGCAGTGACACGACGGCCCTGTCGACCGCCTTCTTCTCGACGCCGATCATCGCGCGCAGCTGCGGTCCTGTCGACGGCCCCGCTTCGGACACCGCCTCGGCCACCTCTCGCTCGAGCGCACCGAGCTCCTCGCGCCGCTCCGCGCTGACCGTCCAGAGGGCGGGGACGAGCCGCGGCGCGACGAGCGCAGCCCAGCGCCCGAAGTGCTTGCCGACGCAGGCGAGCTCTTGCGCCGGCAGCTCGTCCTTCCAGCTCCAGCAGCGCGCCATCTCGGGCGTGAACGAGACGTACCCGCCGTGCTCGTCCCGCACCGCCCAGTCGACCGCGCGCGAGCCCGAGACCGCCTCCCAGAGCGACGGCAAGACGAGATCGGCTCCCGGAAAGAGCGCAGCGACGCCGACCCGGTCGAGCCAGGTCGTGGCCGCGCGGAGCGAGCGGATCCGTCCGGTGGTCGCCGTGAGTGGATGATGCCCACCCGCCAAGGCGTACCCTTCGGGCATGCGCAGATCGAGCCGCCGCCCGGATCGGCCGAACCTCTTCAAGCGGATCGTCGCGGCGCTGCGCGGACGCGGGCCGGGCTTCGAGGATCGGAGCAGCTGGGGTGACCCGCCGCCGGACAGCGGCGTCCGCGAGCCGCGGCGCCCACGTCCCGCCGGCTCCGGCGGCGCGGCCGTTCTCGATCCTCCGACGGATCTGTCGTAACCGGCTAGTCCGTCGGCGCGTACTGGTGGAGCTGCGACTCGTCGACGAGGACGCGGCGCGGCTTCGAGCCTTCGTAGCCGCTGATGATCCCTCTCCGCTCCAGCATGTCGATCAGCCGACCGGCGCGCGTGTAGCCGACACGAAGGCGGCGCTGGATCAATGACACCGATGCGGTCTGCGTCTGCACGACGATCTCGATCGCCTTGTCGAGAAGCGGGTCGTCGTCGGGGTCGAACTCGCCGTGCACGTCGTCGTCCCCCTCGGACGCGAAGACCTCCGGCAGCTCGAGGTAGCCCTCGTCGAGCTCCTGATCGCGCTGGCGCGTCTGCTCGACGACGAGCGCGATCTCTTCCTCGGAGACGTACGCGCCCTGCACGCGCTGCAGCCGCGACGTCCCGAGCGGCTTGAAGAGCATGTCGCCCTGGCCGAGCAGCGACTCTGCGCCGCCCTGGTCGAGGATGACGCGCGAGTCGGTCTGGGACGAGACGGCGAACGCGATGCGCGACGGTACGTTCGCCTTGATCATGCCGGTGATGACGTCCACCGAAGGACGCTGCGTCGCCAGCACGAGGTGGATGCCGACCGCGCGCGACTTCTGTGCGAGCCGGATGACCGCGTCCTCGACGGCCTGCGGCGCGATCATCATCAGGTCGGCGAGCTCGTCGATGACGACCAGCAGGTACGGGATCGTCGCCTCGCCGCGCTGCCGGAACGAGCGGTTCGCCTCGTTCAGGTTTCGCGCCCGGACCGAGGCGAGCCGTTCGTAGCGGCGCTCCATCTCGGCGACGCAGTTCGCGAGCACCGCGCTCGCCTCCTTCGGGCTCGAGACGACAGGCGTGAGCAGGTGCGGGATCGACTCGTAGTGGTTGAGCTCGATCCGCTTCGGGTCGATGAGGATCATCCGGCACTCGTCCGGCGTGGCTCGCAGCAGGATCGAGGTGAGGAGCGCGTTGATGCAGCCCGACTTGCCCGAGCCGGTCGTCCCTGCGATCAGCAGATGCGGCATGCGCGCGAGGTCCGTCCACACGGCCGCTCCCGAGATGTCCTTCCCGAGCCACACCGAGAGCGGCGAGGCCGTGGCGGGGAGGTCGTCGAAGATGTCGCCGAGCGTGACGAGGTTCGGCGAGAGGTTCGGGAGCTCGACGCCGACCGCCTGCTTCCCCGGAATGGGCGCGAGGATGCGGATCTCGGTCGTGGCGAGGGCGTAGCTCAGGTCGTCCTTCAGC
>DASSGL010000177.1:0-2238 GCA_035693525.1 Gaiellaceae bacterium
CCGGCGAGAACTTCGTCGCGGTCGCGATGAAGCACATCAACGACCCCGTGCCCGACGTCTCTTCATTGCGGCCGGACGCTCCGACACGTCTCGTCGCCGCGATCGAGCGCGCGCTCGAGAAGGATCCTCGCCGGCGGTTCCGCTCGATGGAAGAGCTCGCGCAGGAGCTTCGCACGTGCCTCGAGGAGATCGACGAGGGCAACTCGCAGCAAACGTTCGTGTCGCGCAGCCCGGCGGTCGGCGGGCGCAGGCGCCGTACGATGCGCGCCCGGCGGCGCCCCAACCGTCTCTGGATGCTGCTGCTGGTGCCGCTCGCCGCAGCAGCGATCGTCGCCGCCGTTCTGGGTCTCAGCGGCTCGAAGAGCCCACCCGCGAGCACGACCGGCGGCGGGAGCGGCGGCGCGCCTCTGGCGCTCGCCGGTGTCGGCACCTCCGATCCTGCCGGCGACGGCGAGCACGACGCCGACGTGCCGAAGGCGACGGACGGCAACCCGCAGACGTACTGGTACACGCAGAGCTACTACAACGGCAACGGGAGCCTCGGGAAGAGCGGCGTCGGCATCGTCCTCGAAGCGCCGCGGACGGCGGCCGCAACGAGCATGACGGTCACGACCGACACTCCGGGGTACACGGCCCAGATCCTCGCGGGCGGCTCGCCCACCGGGCCCTTCGTCGCGGACTCGGCCTCTCAGACGGTGGCGGCGCACACGACCTTCGAGCTGCACGGTCGCGGCGCGCGCTACTACGTCGTCTGGATCACGAACCTCGGCACCTACCAGTCGGTGCACGTGAACGAGGTCAGCGCGCAGAGCTAGAGGCTTGCTGCGAAGCATCAAGCCTCAGCGGCCGGGCACGCGGCCGCCTTTAGGGGTCTTCGCGCGCCCAACTATCAGTACTCGAGCACTGCGCGCCGCTCGCGCCGCTCGAGCGCGAGCTCGATCAAGGTGTCGATCAGCTCGCCGTACTCGATCCCGGACGCCTCGAAGAGCTTCGCGTACACGCTCGTGGCGGTGAAGCCGGGCATCGTGTTCAGCTCGTTGACGACGACTTCGCCGTCGCCTTCGCGCACGAAGAAGTCGACGCGCGCAAGCCCTTCGCACTCGCAGGCGACGAACGCGTCCACCGAACGCTTCTGCACGAGCTCGATCGTCTCCTGCGGCAGTTCGGGCGGGATGACGAGCCGCATGCCCTCGGCGTCGTACTTCGACGCGAAGTCGTACCACTCGTGCTCGAGCGTGTCGATGGTGCCGGGCAACGACGCGACGGGCGGCGGCACGCGGTTGCCGAGCACGCCGCACTCGACCTCGACGCCGCGCACGAACTCTTCGACCAGCACCTTCTCGTCGTGGCGGCGCGCGAGCGCGACCGCGGGCTCGAGCTCACGCTCGTCGTGCACCTTCGAGATGCCGACCGACGAGCCGAGCCGCGCCGGCTTGACGAACACCGGGTACCCGAACGGGTTCTCGACCGGGTCGCCGAGCCGGATCGCGTGATGACGCGCGACGGGGATGCCGCTGTCGCGCATCACCTTCTTGAAGAGATCCTTGTCCATGGCGAGCGCCGAGGCGGCGACGCCCGCGCCGACGTACGCCAGGTCGGCGAGCTCGAGCAGCCCTTGCACCGTGCCGTCCTCACCGAACGGCCCGTGCAGGATGGGAAGCACGACATCCACCTCGCCGAGCGACGCGAGCGTCCCAGCCGCGGCCGGAACCGGCAGCGTCTCCGCAGGACTCGTCCGAGCTCGTGACCCTTCCGTCACGGGGCCTGGCCCCAGACGTGGCTCCGCCGGCCCTGTCGCTTCGCGCGACACTTCACTCTGGGCGGCTGCGACGGCGACGGGCGCATCGCCGATCTCCCAGCGGCCGTCGCGGTCGATCGCGACTTGGACGACCTCGTAGCGGGAGGGGTCGAGCGCTTCGAGAACCGAGCGGGCGGAGGCGAGGGAGATGTCGTGCTCGCTCGAGCGGCCGCCGGCCAGGAGGGCGACGCGGAGCCGCCGGCTCACGGAGTCGGCGTCGTGAGCGTCGTCGTGTCGCCGCCGACCGCGCGTCCGACCGTGAGCTCGACCGTCGCCTTCGGCTTCGCCTGGGTGCCGCCGCCCGGGTTCTGGGCGAGGACGACACCGTCCTGACTCGGATCAGTGACGTCCTGATAGGTGACGTGCGAGCGGAAGCCGGAGTCCTGGAGCGTCTGCTGGGCGAGGTTGAGGTCGTAGCTCGTCACATCGGGGATCGGTGT
>DASSGL010000178.1:0-9110 GCA_035693525.1 Gaiellaceae bacterium
GCGCACGGCGGCTCCGTCGAGGGCATCGGCCCCGGGCAGTTCGCGGCGTACTACATCGTCTGGACGCTCGTGCGGACGATGAACATCGTCTTCACCCCGTTCGGCTGGGAGGAGCGCATCCGCGAGGGTCAGCTCTCCGCGCAGCTGCTCCGCCCGCTGCATCCGGTGCACTACGACCTCGGCTGGTTCGCGGGCCACAAGGTGCCGTGGCTCGTCATGTACCTGCCGATCGCGGTCGTCCTCTCGTTGATCTTCCACCCGACCCTCGATCCGCGGCCTGTCGAGGTCGTCGTGTTCCTGATCGCGATCTGGGGCGCGTACGTGATCCGGTCGCTGAACCACTTCGTGCTCGGCATGGTCACGATCTGGACGACGCGGGCGAGTGCGGTCTTTCAGGTCTGGTTCCTCGCGGAGCTGCTCCTCTCGGGACGGCTCGTCCCGCTGCCGCTGATGCCGCAGTGGTCGCAGACGCTCGCAGCGTGGCTGCCGTTCAAGTGGACGTTCTACTTCCCGATCGAGTCGCTCGTCGGCAGCATGTCGACCGCGGAGCTCGTCGGCGGGCTCGGCATGCAGCTGCTCTGGACGACGATCGGCGTCCTGATGGTTGCCGGCTCGTGGCGACTGTCGGTGCGGCACTACTCGGCGGTCGGCAACTAGTGATCCGAGGGCTGCGTCTCGCCGGTACGTATCTGCGCCTCGGCGTGCTGAACGAGCTGCAGTACCGCGCGAACTTCTTCGTCGCTCTTTTCCAGTCGCTCCTCTCGGTCGCGGTCGGGATCGCGGTCCTCGCGCTCGTCTACTCGCACACGACGGAGCTGAACGGCTGGACCGAGTCCGAGCTCCTCGTGATCCTCGGGGTGCAGATCGTGCTCGGCGGCGTGATCCACGCCTCGATCCAGCCGAACATGGAGCGCCTGACGGAGGAGGTACGCGACGGCAAGCTCGACTTCGCGCTCACGAAGCCGGAGGATGCGCAGCTGATCGTGTCGCTGCGGGAGCTGCGGCTGTGGCAGCTCGTCGAGGTCGTCTCCGGCACGATCGTGATCGCGATCGGCGTCTCGCGCGTGCAGACGACGATCGGCGTCGGTCACGCACTGGCGTTCGTCGCGCTCCTGCTCGTCGGTGCCGTCCTTCTCTACTGCTTCTGGCTCGTCCTCGCGACCGGCTCCTTCTGGATCGTGACGATGTGGTTCCTGTCGGAGCTCTTCGAGGGCATCTACCAGGTGGGGCGCTGGCCGATCGGCGTCTACCCCGGCTGGCTCCGCTACTCGATGACCTACCTCGTGCCGATCGGCTTCGCGGTCACGGTGCCCGCACAGGCGTTGACCGGCCGGCTCGGCTGGGAGACGGTGCTCGTGGTGCTCGGCTTCACCGCGGTCGTCGTCGTCTTCACGCGCTGGTTCTGGCGCTTCGGGTTGAAGCGCTATTCCGGGGCGTCGGCATAGCGCCGACGCCCCGGAATGCGTCTCACGGCCCCGCCGCCTCGTACTGCTTGGCGGCGAAGACGTTCGAGAGGCTGCTCGCAGCCGCGTCGCGGGAGCTCAGCGGATGGAGACCCCACCGCGACTCGATCGTGGCCAGGATCGACGTGGTGTCGTACTGCGTGTGATCGACGACGAAGTTGCCGCGGAGAAACGGCGAGACGACGAGGGTGGGGATGCGTGTCCCCGGGCCCCACTGATCGTGCGAGCAGGGCGTCACGCCGCCCGGCTGCCACAGCTGGAACTGACAGGGAGGCTGCCCCTGCCCCGGGGGTGAGACGTGATCCCACTGACCGCCGAACTCGTCGTAGGTCACGATCACCATCGTGTCCTTCGCACACGCGCTGTCATCGATCGCCTCGAGCAGCGACACGAGGTGGTCGCTGCCTCGGATCTCGCTGGTGTAGCCGGGGTGCTCGTTCTCGAGCCCGATCGGCTTCACGAAGCTGACCGAGTCGAGCTTGCACTGGTCCGACGAGGAGCTCGCGAGCGCAATGAACTCCTGCTCGTCACGGAGATGCGACCGGCCCGGCGTGCTGGGCGCGTACTGCGCGAAATAGTTGAACGGCTGATGGTGGTACTGGAACACCTTGTTCGGGCAATAGGGATACGTGGGGTTCGGGCTCGAGTTCGGATCGGCGCACGTGTTCGGCACGAGGCCGGTGTTCGTCCAACCGGGAGCGCCGACGTCCCCAGCCGCGTTCGACCAACCGCCGCCGTACCAGGCCCAGCTCACGCCGGCCGAGGTGAGCTCGTCGCCGATCGTCGTTCCCGCCTGGAGCGGCAGCTGAGTGCCGCTGCCGTGCGGCTGGGACGTCGGCTGGATCGTGTTCACGGCATAGTCGCCACAGGCGAAGCCCGCCACCGTCGTCGAGGCACCGCACGCCTGCGTGAGCGCGGCATCCCGAACGGTCGTCGCGGGCTGATAGAGGGGATATCCCGCGTTCGGGAAGCCGTTCGCGTCGAGGATCGAATGCAGCGACTCCGGGGCTGCGGCGTACGTCGGGGACGCGGCGGCAACGAGCCACTGGTGATTGAGGAACGAGCCCCCGAATGCCGCCTGGAAGAACTCGTCGGCGATCGCATAGTGCGGATGCTTCCCGCTGTGCAGGTACTGATAGATCGGTAGAGCCTTCGTGTCGTAATACCCCTGCGTCAGACCCGCCGCGTCACTGCCGGTCGTGTACCGGTCCTGCCTCCCGCCGTCGAGCTGGTATTGCTCCTGGTAGAAGCGGTGCACGATGTCGCGGGTACAGCCGCCGGGCAGGTTGGCGTCGCTCGGCAGCAAGCCGTTCGGCGCGAAGACACCCGGCTGTGGGCAAGTCTTGTCTTCAGGCTGGAGGAACGCGTCGATCCTGAAGGGCTCGTTCGGGAACGCGCTGCTATAGCCGTGCGCGGAGTCCGTGCAGGTCGCGGCGAGAGGCGGCGAGGTCAGGTTCACGTCGAGCTGCTTCAGGCAGGTGTAGGCGACGCCGTTCTGGTCGATCTGCGCCGTCTGCGCGGCGTCGGCGTCGGCTCGTCCGCGCACGCCTTCCCAACCGCCATAGAGATTGTCGAAGCTGTGGTTCTCTTCGTAGATGACGACGATGTGGTCGATCTTCGAGAGCTGGTCGTTCCCGCGTCCGGCGCCTGCCGAGCCCGCGAGCCCTACCGCGAGCACGAGCGCCGCGGCAGCAACGAGCGCGAAACGGAGCTTTCGCATTTGTCCCCCCTTTGTCCCCTTGACTGACTGACGGCCGTCGGCCGGCGATTATCTCAGGGACGCGCTCGGAGCGCGTCGTACATGCCCCACTCGGCCCGCAGCGTCTCGCAGATCTCGCCGATCGTGCACCGCGCTCGAAGCGCCTCCCGCATCGGCGGCAGGAGGTTCGTCTCGCCGCGCGAGGCCTCACGCACCGCGTCGAGGGCTGCGGCGGCCTCGTCCGAGTTTCGCTCCGCGCGCACCCTGGCGGTACGGGCGAACTGCCGGCGCTCCGCCTCCGGGTCGATCCGCTGCAGCTCGACGGCCTGTGACTCGTCCTCCGCGAAGCGGTTGACGCCGACGATCACCCGCTCGCCGCGCTCGACCTGCTGCTGCCACTCGAACGCAGACTGCTCGATCTCCTCCTGGACGAAGCCGCGCTCGATCGCCTCGACTGCGCCGCCGAGCTCGTCTACGCGCCCGATCAGCTCCAGAGCGCGCGCCTCGAGCTCGTCCGTCAGCGCCTCTATGAAATAGGAGCCCCCGAGCGGGTCGGCCGTGTCGAGCGCACCCGCTTCGGCGGCGATGAGCTGCTGCGTGCGGAGCGCGACCTTCGCCGAATGCTGCGTCGGGAGCGCCAGCGCCTCGTCGAACGCGTTCGTGTGCAGCGACTGCGCACCGCCGCAGACCGCTGAGAACGCCTGGATCGCGACGCGCACGATGTTGTTGTCGGGCTGCTGTGCGGTCAGCGTGGACCCACCCGTCTGCGCGTGGAAGCGAAGGGCGAGCGCCCTGGGGTTCGTGGCACCGAAGCGCTCCTTCATCGTCCGTGCCCACAGCCGCCTGGCAGCCCGGAACTTCGCCACTTCCACGAAGAAGTCGTTGTGCGCGTTGAAGAAGAAGGAGAGGCGGGCACCGAACTCGTCCGGGGAGAGGCCGGCGTCGACCGCAGCGCTGCAGTATGCGATCCCATTGGCCAGCGTGAACGCGAGCTCCTGCACCGCGGTCGCTCCCGCCTCGCGAATGTGGTACCCGGAGATCGAGATCGTGTTCCAGCGCGGAATCCGCTCCGCGCAGTAGGCGAAGAGATCCGTCGTCAGGCGCATCGACGGGCGCGGCGGGAAGATGTAGTTCCCCCGCGCGACGTACTCCTTGAGGATGTCGTTCTGCACCGTGCCCCGCAGCTCGGCGGGTGCGACGCCCTGCTGCTCGGCGACGAGCTCGTACAGAAGGAGCAGAAGCGAGGCCGGTGCGTTGATCGTCATCGACGTCGACACCGCGCCGAGTGGGATCCCGTCGAGGAGGATCTCCATATCCGCGAGCGAGTCGATCGCGACTCCGGTGCGCCCCACCTCGCCCGCTGCTCGCCCATCGTCGGAGTCGTACCCGAGCTGTGTCGGCAGGTCGAAGGCGACCGACAGGCCGGTCTGGCCATGCTCGAGCAGGTAGCGGTAGCGCGCGTTCGACTCCTCGGCGGAGGCGAAGCCCGCGTACTGGCGGATCGTCCACGGTCGTCCGCGATACATGTCGCGATGCGGGCCGCGCGTGAACGGATACTCGCCCGGCGGCTCGAGCTCGCGGCTGACGTCGGCCGCGACGTAGAGCGGCTTCAGCTCGATGCCCGACTCGACTCGCTCGTTCTGCTCGGTCGCCATCGCGCTCCTAGTATCGCCTTACGCGCCGTCGTAGACTCGCCGCATGAGCGAGACCTATACAAGCGGCTCATGGGTCGTGAAGGCGGGTGAGGAGGACGCGTTCGTCCAGGAGTGGACCGACTTCGTGACCTGGGCGAGCGGCCTGCAGGGCTCGGGCACCTTCCGGCTCGTCCGCGACCTCGACGAGCCGAACCGCTACCTGAGCTTCGCGCCCTGGGAGAGCTTCGAGGCGCAGGACGCGTGGAAGCAGCTACCGGAGTTCGTCGAGCGGATCGGGCGCGTGCGAAGTCACTGCGAGGACTTCAAGCCCTCCACGTTCGAGCTCGTCACGCAGATCTCGTAGCGACCGGACGCATCAACGCGAGGAGTCCGGGAGCAGCGCTCGCGCCGCCTCGAGGTCGGACTCGCGCACGAGGATCTCCTGCGCGCCGGCGGCCGTGAAATCCTCGAGCGGGGAGTCGATCGCCTCGGTGTCCCGCCATGTGCAGTCGATGCCGTTCGACTCGAGCAGCCCACAGACGATCTCGGCCTCCGGCTCCCCCGACACCACCGTCAGCACGACGCCTTCGCCCGGCTCCATGAGCGGAGGCTACTCCGTCGGCGTCGCACGTGCGGACAACGTCAGACGCCGGCGAGATCCGCGTCGCGTGAGACGAGCGCCGTATACCGGCCGCCGGCGAGGATGAGCTCGTCATGGCGGCCGGTCTCGACGATGCGGCCGTGGTCGAGGACGACGATCTGGTCGGCGTCGCGGACGGTCGAGAGGCGGTGTGCGATCGCGATCGTCGTCCGGCCTTCCGAGAGCCCGTCGAGCGCCTCCTGCACGAGCCGCTCCGTCTCGTTGTCGAGCGAGCTCGTCGCCTCGTCGAGCACGAGGATCGGCGGGTTCCGCAGCACGGTCCGCGCGATCGCGATGCGCTGCTTCTCGCCGCCCGAGAAACGGTAGCCGCGCTCCCCGACGATCGTGTCGTAGCCCTCGGGCAGCGCGGCGATCACGTGGTGGATGCGCGCCGCCGCGGCGGCCGCCTCGATCTCCGCGTCGGTCGCGTCGGGCTTCGCGAAGCGCAGGTTCTCGCGCACGGAGGCGTGGAAGAGATACGTCTCCTGCGAGACGACGCCGACGAGGTCGGCCAGAGCCGAGAACGAGAGATCGCGGACGTCGACGCCGTCGACCGACACGGAGCCGCGCGCCGGGTCGTAGAGGCGCGCAGCGAGATAGCCGAGCGTCGTCTTGCCCGAGCCGGTCTCGCCGACGAGCGCCGTCGTCGTGCCGGCGGCCACCGTGAAGCTGACGTCCTCGAGCGTCCACGCCTCTTCGCCATAGCGGAACCAGACGTGGTCGAAGACGACGTCGCCTGCCGTCGCGCGGGTCAGCGCATCGGGCTTCTCCTCGATGTCGACCGGCTGGTCGAGGTACTCGAAGATGCGATCGAAGAGCGCGAGCGAGGTCTGCACGTCGAGCCCGACGTTCAGCAGCCCTCCGACCGGGAAGAAGAGGCGCGCCTGGAGGGTCGTGAACGAGACGAGCGTGCCGATCGAGATCGCGTGCCCGCTCGCCAGCCACCACCCGCCGAACCAGTAGACCGCGGCCGGCATGATCGAGAAGCTCATCTGGATCGTCGCCATCACCCAGCGCCCCGCCATTCGCTGGCGTACCTCGAGATCGGCGAGCCTGAGCGAGTCGTCCTCGAAGCGGTCCGCGAGCTCCTTGGTCCGCCCCATCGTCTTGCCCAGCAGGATCCCGCTCACGGAGAGCGACTCCTGCACGAGGCTCGAGATGTCCGCGAGCGTCTCCTGGGTCGTCTTCGCGATCGCGCGGCGCTCGTTGCCGACGCGCCGCGTGAGGAAGACGAAGAACGGGATGAGCGCGAATGCGAAGATCGCAAGCTCCCAGGAGAGCGCGACCATCGCGACCATCGTCGCGACGACCGTCGTCACGTTCGACGCGATGGAGGTGGCCGTGCTCGTGACGACGTTCTGCACGCCGCCGATGTCGTTCGAGATACGGGACTGCACCTCGCCGGTACGGGTGCGGGTGAAGAAGGCGAGCGAGAGGCGCTGGAGATGCCGGAAGACCGCAGCGCGCAGGTCGTGCATCACGCGCTGGCCGACCTGGTTCGAGAAGAGGGTCTGGACGACGCCGAGCACACCGGTCACGACCGCGATCGCGATCATCCCGCCGGCGAGGTACGAGAGGAGCTTCGTGTCGCCCTCCGGGATCGCGCGGTTCAGGATCTCCTTCAGGAGGAAGGCGGGAATGACGCCGAGCACCGCCGAGAAGACGATCAGCGCGAGCACCGCGGAGAGGCGGCCGCGGTAGGGGGCGAAGAGCCTGGCGATCCGGCGGAAGTTCGCGCGGCGCACGGCCGGGTCCGCCGGACGCGCCGGCGGCTCCTGTCCATCGACCTGCCAGCGGAACATGCCCATCTGACGACCAGCGTATTCCGTCGGGCAAACTCACCGTCGTGGCGGTCTCTGTCCGACTCTTCGCGGGGCTGCGTGAGCGTGCCGGCGTCGCGCGGCTCGAGGTCGACGGGGTCGAACGCGTCGACGAGGTGTGGGCGAAGCTCGACCTCGGCGACGAGCCCGCCGGTCTGCTCTATGCGCTCAACCGCGAGTACGTCTCGCGCGATGCGCCGGTGCACGACGGTGACGAGGTCGCGCTCATCCCTCCCGTCTCCGGCGGGGCGTTCAGGATCGTCACCGGGCCGCTTGACGTCGCACAGGTGATCGAGGAGGCAGGCGACGCGGAGGCGGGCGCGGTCGCGACCTTTCTCGGCACGGTGCGCCGCCGCTCGCGCGACCGCGACGTGCTCCACCTCGAGTACGAGGCGTTCGAGGAGATGGCGGAGCCGATGCTCGCCCGGCTCGCGGACGAGCTGACCGAGAAGCACGGCCTCTGCAAGGTCGCGATCCACCACCGCATCGGGCGCGTAGAGATCGGTGAGGCGAGCGTGGCGATCGCCGTCTCTGCCCCGCACCGCGCCGCCGCGCTCGCCGCCTGCAAAGAGGCGATCGACACCCTCAAGGAGACGATCCCACTCTGGAAGAAAGAGGTGTACCTGGGCGGCGAGGAGTGGATCGGGAGGGGCTCCTAGTGGCCCTTGAGGAATTGTTGGGCCTGAAACTGGCAGGGTCCTGTTGGTCTGCCGTCGAATCGGGATGCATCTCGACTGTGGAGGTGGTGATGCGTCCCCCGTCGGTGTTCGTGCGGCCGTTGTTGCACGAGGAAGCCGTTCGGCTGAAGCGCTTGTCGCGGCGGGCCAAGCACGAGTGCACGCGGCAGCGGGCGGCGGTGCTTTTGGCCTCGAACGTGAGGATGGCGGTGCCGCAGATCGCGGAGATGTGGCACACGGATCCGTCCTGGGTGCGGAAGGTGATTCACGAGTTCAACGAGCGCGGGATGGACAGCCTGCGCCCTCGCTACCGGGGCGGGCGTCCCCGCCGGATCACGACTGACCAGCGTCAGCGAATCGTCAGCGTGGCCGGTGCCCGTCCCGACGCGCAGGGGGTGCCGCTCACGCGCTGGTCGCTGCCGCGGCTGTCTGCCCATCTTGAGGGCGAGGGGATCGCGGTCTCGCCGCGCCATCTCGGTACGGTGCTCGCCGAGGCGGGTCTCTCCTTCCAGCGCACCCGCACCTGGAAGGCCAGCCCGGATCCCGACTACGAGGGGAAGGCGGCACGGATCCTCGCTTTGTGCGAGGCGCCGCCGCGGGACGGGCCGGTGCTCAGCTTCGACCAGATGGGGCCGGTCAGCCTGCGCCCGACCGCCGGCGCGGGCTGGGCGCCGAGGGGACGACCGGAGCGGCAGCGGGCCGACTACAACCGCCGCGCCGGTACCCGCTATGTCTTCGGCGCCTACGACGTCCACGCCGACAGGCTCCGGGTCAGGCTGCGTCCGAAGCGGGCCGGCAGCGACATGCTCACCTTCATGCGCCAGATCCGGCTCGCCTATCCCAGCCGGCAGCGCATCTACTGGATCCAGGACAACCTCTCGGCCAACTGGGTCCCGCTGATCCGCGCCTTCGCCGCAGACAACCGGATCGAGCTCGTGCCGACCCCGACCTACGCCAGCTACCTCAACCCGATCGAATGTCACTTCTCCGCGCTGACCGCATTCGTCGTCGCCAACGCCGACTACCTCGACTGGGACGCATTCGGTTACGCGCTCGCCCACCACGTCCGCTACCGAAACAGCGACCACCGCGACCGCCGTGTCGCCGCCGCCGAAGCCAAACACAGGATCGCCGCCTGATGGCATTACGAGTCCAACCAAACTTCAAGGGCCACTAG
>DASSGL010000179.1:0-3600 GCA_035693525.1 Gaiellaceae bacterium
CGGCTCTTGACGAACATGTCGCCGAACGCGCGGCAGGTGTGAGGCTCGAAGACGTGAAGCTCGGTCGAGCTCAGGTTGAGTGCGGCCTCGCCGAAGAGGCCCGTGCCGACGTTGTTCGCGGTGTTCGACAGGAACGGGTCGCTGACCGGGCCGGTGTTGACCATCGCCTCGGCGAAGCCGGCCGCGGTCAGGTCGACACGCTTGCCCCAGCACGGCGTCGTATTGGCCTTGTCGCACTGCGAGCCCGGTCCGCTCGTGACCCAGCGCAGCAGGCTGATCGTCGGCGTGCCGCTGCCGCCGAAGTCATACGCGATGAGAATGTCGCCCGCGGTGCGGGTGAGCGGAAGGTTGGTGACTTGCGAGCCGTCGAAGCCGGGGGTGGGGTTCTGGTTGAGCTCGAAGTCGATGTTCGCGCTGCCGGTGTTCACGGCGCGCTCCCACGCCAGGTACAGGTACGTGTTGCCTCCGAGAACCTCGGTGGTGATGTACGAGCGCGTGAGATCGTTCTTGTTCGGCGGGATCGACCCGTCGACCACGGTCACGTTCGTGTCGTCTTCCTGCGTGCCCTGGCCGAACGCGTTGTCGGACGAGCCGCTCGGAGTGTCGATGAGACACCCAGCTCCGGTCGCGCAGTCGATCGGGAAGCTCGCCCAGTCCTCGGTCGAGTTCACGACGAGGTTTCCGTCGCTGCCCTCGAACGTGGCAGGAGGCGCGAGGGTCGCGCCCGAGCCGGCAACGAAGATGACGCTACAGAGAGCCACAACGGCGAGTGCCGTCGCGGCCGCGAACGATCGGCGGTTGTGCCGCCCGACCCTTTCGAAGAGCTTGCGTGTCAATTCACTCACCTGTGTCCTTTGCTTCACGTGTCTCAAGCGCAGGCGAGCGCACGCGCGCACGACCCCGCCCCCGGATGACCTGGTACCGCAGTCCTTCTCTCTTACGTGCAGTACCTCTGGTGCCGAGCCGGTCGGAGGGCTAGTAGGCCCTCTCCTTTGGCCGGGTTCGCCGGTCTGCGCATAGCCGGACCACTCGAACGAGGGAGCACATTCGAGGGAGGCCGGGCCGATCCACAGTAACCATGAGCTTGCGCACTCGCGCCCTGGTGGCTGGCGCACTTGCGTCATCTTTCGCTCTCCTCTTCGCATCCGGTGCCTTCGCGTGCGGGAAGGGCGGCTACACGTACGCGGGCCTCGCGGCTCCCGGTCGCGCGTTCGGGATCGGCGCGACCATCACGCCGCTCCCGGCGTTCAACGTCATGTCCGGCCACGTCGCCGGCTGGGTCGGCGTCGGCGGCCCGCGCCAGGGCCCGGGCGGCACGGACGAGTGGCTCCAGGTCGGCTTCAGCGGCTTCCCGCAGCTGACCGGCAGCAACATCTACTACGAGCTGGTGCTTCCGAACGGCCAGCCGACGTACCACCAGGTCGCGGCGAACCTTCCGTTCGGGAAGCCCGCGCGTGTGGCCGTGCTCGAGATGCACAAGCGCCCGAGCTACTGGCGCGTGTGGGTGAACGGCTCACCCGCGTCGAAGCCCATCCATCTCCCGGGCAGCCACGGCCGGTGGGCGCCGATCGCGACCGCCGAGAGCTGGGACGGCGGCACCGGCGGCAGCTGCAACGGGTTCCTGTACCGCTTCAACCGCGTCTCGATCGCGCGCGCGCCGGGCGGCAGCTGGCAGCAGCTCTCAGGCGGCTACCCGATCACGAGCGCCTCCACGCGCATCGCGCGGAACGCCCGCAAGGCCTCGTTCCTCGCGGCCGAGGGCGACGACGCCCTCCGCACGCTCGCGTCCTTTATCCCGTGATCCAGATCGGGGTGCCGAGCGGCGCCAGCCGCTTGAGCGCCTCGGCGGTCTGGTTCGAGACGCGCACGCAGCCGTGCGAGACGGCCTGGCCGAGGAGCTGCGGCATGCTCGTGCCGTGGATCCCGACCACGCCGCCGCCGGGCCACTCGGTCAGCCTCGAGTAGGCGCTCGTCTCGACGGCGAAGACGCCGAGGAACGGATCGTCGGGGACGAAGCGCGCTGCGACGTAGTAGTGGCCGAGCGGGGTCTCCATCCCGGGTGCACCGATCGCGACGATCGCGTGGAGCGCGCGTCGGCCGTTCTTGTAGACGTCGATCGTGCGCGAGTCGCGATGAACGACGATCTTGCTCGTCGTCGGCGAGAGACCGACGCTGGACGCCGGGATCCAGCCCATCGTCCCGTTCGGGCGCATCGGCACGCTGATGCGGTACCACGGCTTGCCGTCGCTGCCCGTCTGCGTCGAGAGCGCGAGGATCACCTGCATCCGGTAGTCCGGCCGGAACATGTGCATGACCTTGATCACGCGCGCAGACGGGCTCGGCTTCGCGCGCACGGCGATCTTGTCGACGCTGAGCTCGCCCGCCGCCGGGAAGATCGACTCGACCTTGACGGCCGACTGC
Source organism: Gaiellaceae bacterium (assembly GCA_035693525.1). Lineage (GTDB taxonomy): Bacteria > Actinomycetota > Thermoleophilia > Gaiellales > Gaiellaceae > Palsa-739. The sequence goes on from DASSGL010000179.1 coordinate 2,422, forward strand.
GGCGTCGCGTTGTCGGCGCGGCCCGGCGCCGTCGCCAGTAGCGCGCCGATCGTGACGGCGAGGAGTGCGGGTATGAGACGGCTCACGCGGTAGCTGCAGCGTAGGCGAGGGAGTGTTCGCTCTTCGTCGGCCGCCAGCGGGGAAGCGTAGCGCGGACGAGGACTCCTTCGCCGACGCGGGCCTCGATGTCGATTGCGCCGCCGAGCAGGCGCACACGCTCCGAGACGCCCGCGAGGCCGAGCCTCTTGGCGTTGAGCGCCCGCGCGACGGTCGCGTGGATGTCGAAGCCGCAGCCGTTGTCCGCGACGGTGACGTCGACGTAACCCTGGAGCGCGCGCACGCGCACGTCGACGTGAGTCGCGCCGCTGTGCTTGCGCACGTTTGCGAGCGACTCCTGCACCGTCCGGTAGAGCACGATCTTTTGCGAGTCGGTGAGATCGGAGAGGTCGCCTTCGACCGAGAGCGCCGTCTGGACGTCGGACGAGCTCTCGAGCTTCTCGAGCTCCGTGCGCAGCACGTGCTCGAGCGGTCGCTCGACGGCCGTGGTCGGCCGTGCACTGTGCACGAGGTCGCGCAGGCCGCGGTCGAGCGAGGCGAGCCGCGCCTCGAGGTCGTCGAAGCGTCCGCCGATGCACTCGGCGTGCGGCGCGTCGAGAAGCGACGTGACCTGTGTGCGTGCAAGTCGCAGGTCCTCCGCGAACGCGACGATCTCCTGCAGCGGTCCGTCGTGGAGGTCGTAGCCGAGGCGGAGGATGCGACGTTCTGTCGCGGAGACGAGTTCCCGCTCGCGCGCAGCGTTGCGCTCGAAAAGCGTCTCGCGCTCGAGCACGGGCGAGAGTGCCGCAGCCGCTTCCCGCAGCCAGACTCCGAGCCGAGCCGCGGACTCCGCCGAGTTGATGCGCGCAGAGAGTGCGGCGAACGGCCGATCCCAGCGCTCGACCGGAACTGCGTGCACGTGCTCGGATCCGCCGGGGCGATCCTCGAGCACGGCGACGGCGGCCATGCGGATTCGGCGGCTCTTAGGAGCGTCTCCCGCGGCAGCGAGGCACTCGGCGCGCCGCGACGGCCCGACCGCCCACAGCGAGGCGGCCTCGGCCGGCCCGAGCTCGACGAGCAGCCAGAGGAAGAGGTCGGCCGCGATCTGCGGCGGCAGCTGCGCGGCGTCGCTCGATGCGATCG
>DASSGL010000180.1:0-6966 GCA_035693525.1 Gaiellaceae bacterium
GACCGCAGCGGCGCGCCGATTCCCATGGGTCCGCCTGTGGACCGTATGGAACGAGCCCAACAGCCGCACGTTCGCGGTTCCGGTCTCGCCCCGTCTTTACGTGCAGCGCGCGCTGAATCCGGTCTACGCGTCGCTCAAGGCGATGTCGCGCGCGAACCAGATCGCAGGCGGCGTCACGTCCCCGCGCAGCACGCCCAGCGGAATGTCGCCGCGCGCGTTCATGGATGGCATGCGCGCCGCGCACGCGCGGCTCGACGCCTACGCCCAGAACCCATATCCCGTCGGTCGCGGTGAGACGCCGTTTCGAGGGACGTGCGAAGCGTGCTTCACGATGGCGAGCCTCCCGGAGATCCGTCGCGAGGTCACGCGCAACTTCGGCGCCAAGCCGCTCTGGCTGACCGAGTACGGCTACCAGACGAACCCGCCCGATCGCATTCTCGGCGTCTCGCAGGCGAAGCAGGCGAGCTACATCGGCGAGGCGGCGCTCCGCGTGTGGGAGGAGCCCGGCGTCACGATCCTCATCCAGTTCCTGATCCGCGACGAGCCCGGCATCGGCGGCTGGCAGAGCGGCCTCTTCACCGTCGGCGGCACGGCGAAGCTCTCGTATCACGCGTTCGCGCTTCCGCTCGCCGAGGTCGCGCGGCGAGGCTCTCGGACGGTGCTGTGGGGCCAGGTCAGGCCCGGGAGCGGTGGGCGCGTCTACGTCCTGGAACGGTTCATCGGCGGCCGCTGGCGTGCCGTCGGCGGCACACGGAAGACGGCTGCGAACGGCTCGTTCATGCGCACCGTCGCCGTACCGGCGGGAGCGCGCGTCAGGCTCTTCGCTCCCACGGTCGGCTGGGCGAGCCCTGGGCTCCTGATCTCCTGACGCCCGGGCGGCCGCGTCGCAGAGACTACGCCGGTGGACGCCGCTCTCCGGATCGTGCACCTGCTCGCCGCGATCGTCTGGGTCGGCGGCACGATCGTGCTCGTCTTCGTCGCCGTGCCGCCGGTGCAGCGACTCGAGGGCGAGGCGCGGGCGCGCACGCTCCGCGCGTTCGGAGAGCGGTGGCGGCCGATCGGGTGGTCCTCGCTCGTGGTCGCGATCGGCACGGGGATCGCGATCGCCGCGCGAGCGCACGCGTTCGACACGACGCCGACGCGGTTCGACTGGGTTCTCGCGATCAAGGGCGCGCTCGTAGGGGTTCTCGTCGTCGGCGCGTACCTGCACGACTTCGTGCTCGGGCCCGGTCTCGCGCGGCAGATCCGCGAGGGTGAGACGCAGTCGCTGCGACCCGTTCTGACGGCGATCGGCCGGCTCAACCTCCTCGTGACGATCGTCCTGCCCGTGCTCGGCGCGCTCCTCGCCGAGTTTTTGCACGACTGAGCGGGTATACCGATGTCGTGAGGGACGATGTCGACCTCGCCGTGCTCGTCGCCCTCAGTCGCGCGCGCCGACGGAAGGGCCGCTCTCACACGCGGCGGACGATCCTCATCGTCTTCGCGGTCGGTCTGGCGATCTCCGCGGCCGTGCTCGCGGGAGCCGCGCTCACCGGGCGCGCTCTCATCTTCGGCTCGTGCGACCTCGCGTCGCTCCGTCCTGTCACGCTGGGGTCGAACTCGTTTCTCTACGCAGGCGACGGGAGCCTGCTCGGCGTCGTGCCGTCGGCGAAGAACCGGCAGCCGCTGCGGCTCGACAAGATGTCGCCCTGGCTCCCGCGCGCGACCGTCGCGATCGAGGACAGCCGCTTCTGGGAGCACGGCGCGCTCGACTATCAGGGCATCGCACGCGCGCTGTACAAGGACGTGGCGGCGGGCCGGATCGTCGAAGGCGGCTCGACGATCACCCAGCAGCTCGTCCGCAATCTCTACATCGGCGGCGCGCAGCAGACGTTGTCGCGCAAGGTGAAGGAGGCGTGCCTGGCGGAGAAGCTCGCGGGCCGGTGGACGAAGCGGCAGATCCTCGCTGCGTACCTGAACGAGGTGTTCTACGGCAGTCACGCCTACGGCGCACAGGCGGCGGCGCAGACGTACTTCTCGACGAGCGCGAGGCACCTGACGCTCGCACAGGCCGCACTCCTCGCGGGACTGCCGCAAGCGCCGACGGTCTACGACCCCTTCCGCCATCCCGAGGACGCGCTCCAGCGGCGGAACGAGGTCCTGAGCGCGATGCTCGCAGACAGGGCGATCGCGCACGCCCGGTATGCCCACGCGCTGAGCCGGCCGCTCGGCCTGAAGCCGGGCACGCTCTACAGCTCGCAGCGCCACCCGAACTTCTTCGGCTGGGCGTCGCAGCAGCTCGTGAAGCGGTTCGGCGCGCAGCGCGTGGAGGCCGGCGGCCTCCAGGTGCGGACGACCCTCGACCCGGGCATGCAGGCCGCCGCGCGGAGCGCGGTCACGAGCGTCCTGCGCATGCGCTCGGATCCGGCGGCGGCGCTCGTCGCGATCGATCCGCACACCGGGGCGGTGAAGGCGATGCTCTCGTACCTGCCCGACGGCCGGCCGATGAAGTTCAACCTCGCGACGCAGAGCGGCCGCACGGCCGGCAGCGCGTTCAAGCCGTTCACCCTCGCCGCCGCGGTCGGACAGGACATCTCGTTGTCGACGAGCTTCTCCGGGCCGTCGCAGCTGACGATCACCGACCCGCGCTGCTCGTTCAACGGCGTGCCGTGGGATGTTCACAACTACGCCGACGAGTCCGGCGGCTACATGAGCCTGCTCGACGCCACTGCGCACTCGGTGAACACGATCTACGCACAGCTCGTCGACATCGTGGGGCCGCGGCACGTGGTTGCGACGGCCCACAAGCTCGGCATCACGTCCAAGCTCCAGCCCGTCTGCTCGATCACGCTCGGCACACAGGCCGTCAACCCGCTGGAGATGACGAACGCCTACGCCACGCTTGCCGCCCGCGGGATCCACCGCGACCCACAGGCGTTCGAGCTCGTTCGCGGCCCCGGCGGCGGCATGATCGGCAAGCTGAACGCGCCCGGCGCGCGGACGCTCCGGCTGAACGACGCCGACCTCGTCACCTACGCGCTTCAGGGCGTCATCTCGCACGGCACGGGCACGGCCGCGTACTTCGGCCGGCCGGCGGCGGGGAAGACGGGAACGGCCGAGGACTACAAGGACGCCTGGTTCTGCGGGTATGTGCCGCAGCTCGCCGCCTGCGTGTGGATCGGCTATCCGAGCGCGGAGATCCCGCTCTACAACGTCGAGGGCATCGGCCAGGTCTTCGGCGGCTCGCTGCCCGCGGAGATCTGGCGGCGGTTCATGTGGCAGGCGACGCGCGGGATGCCGGTGCGCGGCTTCGTCGAGCCGCTCTTCACGGGGCACACGGTGTCGTCGCCCTACACGAGCACCTACAACCCGTACACATACACGGCGCCGGCCGTGACGACGACCGCGGCTCCGACTCCGCCGTCTCCGCCGCAGCACGGGAACGGCCACGGCTACGGGCACGAGAAGCACTGATCCCGCCGTGAACGGCCCGTACCCCTTCGACCGACTCGACGACGCCGTGGGCGAGGGCATCGAGGGCGTGATTCGTGGGCATCACCGGCGCCGCCTGCAGGCCCGTGGGCACGGAGCCGCGTTCGACCCGCCGCCGGGCGGCTGGGCTCGAAGCGGCACGTTCGGACCGCGGCAGGGAAACGCGGTCGAGGTCCTCGTCGACGGCGAGGAGGTCCTACCGCGCGTCGCCGGAGACATCCTCGGCGCGAGCTCGCACGTCGAGATCGCGGGCTGGCACTTCACGCCCTCGTTCCGGATGGGCGACGGCGGGCCGATCCTCCGCGACCTCCTCGCCGATGCCGCACGCAGCGTCGAGGTCAGAGTGCTTGCGTGGGCGGGGGCGCCGCTTCCCCTTTTCCGTCCCGGACGCGCGGACGTGCGGGCGATGCGCGACGAGCTCGAGCGTGGCACAGGCGTCCAGGTTCGGCTGGACGCGAACGAGCGGCCGATGCACTGTCACCACGAGAAGCTCGTCGTGGTCGACGATCGCGTCGCGTATGTCAGCGGCCTCGACTTCACGCTGCTCGGCGGCGACCGACGAGACTCGAGCGCGCACCGACGGCGCGAAGGCATCGGCTGGCACGACGCATGCGTACGGCTCGAGGGGCCGGTCGTCTCGGACGTCGCCGAGCACTTCAGGCTCCGCTGGCCCGAGCCCATGCCGCCGCCTACGGCCGTGGAGGCGGCGGGTGACATGGAGGCGCAGCTCGTGCGCACCGTCCCGGAGCGCCGGTACCGCGGGTTGCCCGCCGGCGAGTTCACGATCCTCGAGAGCTACCTGCGGGCACTCCGTGCGGCCGAGCGATTCGTGTATCTCGAGAGCCAGTTCCTCTGGTCGCCGGAGCTCGTCCAGGTGCTCGTCGACAAGTTGCACGATCCGCCCCGCCCGAATTTTCGGGTCGTGGTCCTGCTGCCGGCGAAGCCGAACAACGGACGTGACGACACGCGCGGCCAGCTGGGCGTGCTCGTCGACGCGGCCACCGTGGGAGGCGACGAGCGGCGGTTCCTCGCCTGCACGCTCTTTCAACCGGAGGGCCATCTCGTCTACGTGCACGCCAAGGTCGGCATCGTCGACGACTCGTGGCTGACCGTCGGCTCTGCGAACCTCAACGAGCACTCGCTCTTCAACGACACGGAGGTGAACGTCGTCGTGCGCGAGCCCGAGCTCGTGCGCTCGGCGCGCCTTCGCCTCTGGTCGGAGCATCTGGAGGAAGACGCGGACGGCGATCCGGTGCAGGTCATCGACGAGCGCTGGCGGCCGCTCGCGAGCGAACAGTCGGAGCGCCGCAAGCTGCGGCTCTTGCGCGGCGTCTCGAGGCGATCGGGCGCGCTCATGGGCCCGCTGAACGGGCTCCTCGTCGACGGCTGAGCTGCCGGCGAGGGCGGAACGGGCTCAGGCGTCGGACGAGCGCGCGTCCTCGACCGTGTCGTGGACCGCGAAGTGCCGATCGAGCCCTGAGATCTCGAGCGCCCGCCGCGTCTCGAGACCGGGTGCGGCGAGCTTGAACGCACGGCGGTTCGCCATCCGTGAGCGGGCCTCGATCAGCACGCCGAGCGCTGTGGAGTCGATGAACTTGACGCCGCTCAGTTCGACGATGAGGCGCTCGGGTGCTTCCTCGCAGCATTTGAGCAGGGTCTCGCGCACCGTCTGCGCGTTGTAGAGATCGAGCTCCCCCGCGAGGCTGACGATGGTTGCCCCGTTCTCACGAGCGATGCCGGCGACCGGCTCCTCCCTGACCTTCGCAGCTCCTTTCGGAGCACCTCTGCCCTCGGTCACGAACCGTCCCCTTTCCGGCGCCCGCTTGCGCCCCAGCCGCGTCGTGCCATTGAAGCACCCGCCGCGGTGTCGTCGCAAACACGCCTCGTATGCTTGCCGCATGGAGGTCGCAGAGGTCGCAGCGCGGGCGGCGGGCGAGAACTTCCCGGTCGGATCGGTGCTCTTCCCGCGCGCTCTGCGTCCCCACGTGCGAGCGCTCTACTGCTACGCACGGCTCGTCGACGAGCTCGGCGACGCCTTCGACGGCGACCGCCTCGCGGCGCTCGACGAGCTCGAGGCGCAGGTCGCGCTGACCTTCGAGGGCGAGCCGACGTGGCCGGTGCTCCGCAACGTGCAGCCGACGGTGCGCGAGTTCGATCTTCCGCGCGAGCCGTTCCTGCGCTTGATCGAGGCGAATCGGATGGACCAGCGGATCGCCGAGTACGCGACGTGGGACGACCTCGCGCACTACTGCGTGCACTCCGCCGATCCGTGCGGGAGGCTGGTGCTCGGCGTGTTGCGGAGGCTCGACGACGAGGAGCTCGTGGCCGCGAGCGACTCCGTCTGTACCGGTCTCCAGCTCGTCAACTTCCTGCAGGACGTGCCGCGCGACCTCGCGCTCGGACGGGTGTATCTGCCTGCAGAGGATCGTGCCCGGTTCGGCGATCCGGCGCTCGACCGTCCGAGCGACGAGCTGCGCGCGCTGCTCCGCTTCGAGTCCGACCGAGCGGTGTCGCTGCTGCGCGCCGGCGACGTGCTCCGCGCGCGCATCGGCGGACGCCTCGGTCGAGCGGTCGGGCTCTTCGCGCGAGGCGGGCTCGCGGCGCTCGACGCGCTCGAGTCCGCGGGCTGGGACGTCTTCACGCAGCGGCCGAAGCCGTCGCGTGCGCGGCTCGCGCGGGAGGCGGCGCTGGTGTTGGTGCGATGACCGCCGTCGACGCTGCCTATGCCGAGGTGCAGCGTGTCACGCGCGAGCGCGCGAAGAACTTCGCGTACGGGATCATGGTGCTCCCGCGCGAGAAGCGGCGCGCGATTGCGGCGATCTACGCGTTCGCGCGCGAAGTCGACGACGTCGCTGACGGCACGCTGGCGGTGGAGGAGAAGCGTGCTCGGCTCGAGGCGTTGCGCACGTCGCTCGACGCTGAGCCGGTGGGTGCGATGCCGGTCGCGCTCCACGACGCGATGGTGCGCTTCGACATTCCGCGCGACGCGTTGTCGGCGCTCGTGGACGGCGGACTGCAGGATCTCGGGCAGACGCGGTATGCGACCTTCGACGAGCTGCGCGGCTACTGCGAGAAGGTCGCGGGCGCGGTCGGCGTCGCGTGCATCGCCGTCTACGGCTCGGACGACCGCGAGCGAGCGCTGACGCTCGGGATCGCGTTGCAGCTGATCAACATCATGCGCGACGTCGGCGAGGATCTTTCTCTCGGCCGCGTCTACCTGCCACAGGACGAGCTCGCCCGCTTCGGCGTCACCGAGCTTGGTCGGGTGGACGACGCGTGGCGCGAGCTGATGGCGTTCCAGGCGCAACGCGCACGCGCGCACCTCGACGAGGGGCTCCGTCTGCTCGAGTCCCTCGACCGTCGCAGCACGCTCTGCGTCTCGACGTTCGCCGGCCTCTACCGCGGACAGCTCGACCGCATGGAGTCGAACGGCTTCGACGTCTTCAACGCCTCGTGCCGGCTCTCGACCCGCGAGAAGCTGGCGGTCGTTGCTCG
>DASSGL010000181.1:0-5894 GCA_035693525.1 Gaiellaceae bacterium
CGGGCCGCCCTCGGCGACGTCCTCTCCGAGCACGAAGACGCGAGGGTCGGCGCGCATCGCGTCTGCAAGCGTGGAGGTGATCGCCTCGATGTAGGTCATCTCAGGCATCCGCGTACACGAGGCGCTCGATCAGGTCGCGCGGCGGAAACGGGCTCTCGCGCGCGACCTGCACGGCGCGCTCGACCTCGGCCTCGATCGCCGAAGCGTCGAACGAGCCGTCCGGATCGAGCCGGGCGATCGGATCCTTGGCATCGAACTCGTCACGGCTGCCCGCGCGGTGGTCGCCCTCGTAATGAGCGCGTAGGCGGTACGTCAAGCACTCGAGCAGGAACGGGCCGCGGCCCGTGCGTGCCTCCGCGAGGAATTCGCCGAACGCATCCCACACGGCGACCGGGTCGCCGCCGTCGACCGTTGCGCGTTCGAGATCGTAGGGCGCCACGACGTCGCTGACGCGCTCGACCGTCGTGTGCGCGGAGCGTGGCGTGAACTCGGCGAAGCCGTTGTTCTCGCAGACGAGCACGAGCGGGAGCGCCCAGAGCGCAGCGAGGTTCACGGTCTCGTTGAACACGCCCGCCTGTACGGCGCCGTCGCCGAAGAAGGCGACGGCGATCGAGTCGTCACCACGTAGCCGTGCCGCGAGTACGTGGCCGAGTGCCATGGGGACGTTCCCGCCGACGACACCCGTTGCTCCCATGAAGCCGTGCTCGACGTCGACGAGGTGCATCGAGCCGCCGAGCCCGCGACAGAGGCCTCCGTCGCGGCCCATCAGCTCCGCCATCGTGCGCTCGAGCGACGCACCCTTCGCCAACGCGTGCCCGTGCGCGCGATGGCCCGAGTAGACGGCGTCGTCGTCGCGGAGCTGCAAGCACACTGCCGCGGCGACGCCTTCCTGACCCATGCTCGAATGGACGAGCCCCTCGATCTCGCCTTCGCGCACGAGCTGCGCCACCCGCTCCTCGAAGAGCCGAATCCGCCACATCGTGGCGAGCAGGTCGTCGACCTGCACCTATGCGTTCACGGGTGCGAGCCCGAGTACCTGCTGCGCCGCCGCGACGATCTTGTCCTCGTTCGGCAGGACCCACGCCTCGAGCGGCTCGCTGTACGGGATCGTCGCGTCGAGCGCCGTCACCTGCACGATCGGCGCCTTCAGCGACGAAAAGCCGTGCTCGGCCACCTCGCCCGCGATCACGGTCGACGCCGACGCGTGCCGCGTCGCCTGGTCGACGAGCACGAGGTGCCCCGTCTTCTCGACCGACTCGAGGATCGTGTGCGTGTCGAGCGGCTCCAGCGTGCGCGGGTCGATCACTTCGGCCTGCACGCCCTCGGACGCCAGGCGGTCGGCCGCGCCGAGCGCTCGGTCGACCATCCATCCGGTGGCGACGATGGTGAGGTCGGAGCCCTCGCGCCGCACGGAGGCGTGGCCGAACGGCACGAGGTACTCGCCGTCGGGAACCTCCCCGTGCTCGAGCGTGAGCAGGTAGTGGTGGAGGTAGACGACCGGATTGTCGTCGCGGATCGCAGTGGCCATCAGACCCTTTGCATCTGCGGCCGTCGCCGGAACCGCGACCTTCAGCCCGGGCACGCCCATGAAGAGCGCGCCGAGCGTCCCGGTGTGCTGGCCCGCCCAGCCGGCCGTGAAGCCATAGCCCGCCTTGAGGACGATCGGGACGCTGACCTGGCCGCCGCTCATCGCGCGGAAGCGGGGCGCCTCGTTCACGACCTGGTCCATCGCGACGAGCATGAACTCGGCCATGTAGAGCTCGACGACGGGCCGGAAGCCGGCGAGCGCAGCGCCGATCGCAATGCCGATCTCGGCGGTCTCGGAGATCGGCGTCACGCGCACGCGGTCGGCGCCGAAGGCGTCGACATACGGCTCGTTCTCGGTCGTCGCCATGTTCTGGCCGAAGTAGAGGACGCGCTCGTCGCGCTCCATCTCCAGACGGATCGCCTCGTCGATCGCGGCGATGTACGGCAGTTCGTGTGCCATGGTCGCTCCTACGCGTAGACGAACTCGAGTGCTGTCTCGACTTCCGGGAACGGGCTCGCGAGCGCGAACTGGACGGCCGCCTCCATCTCCGCGCGGGCCCGCTCCGCGATTGCGTCCGCCTCCTCGGGTGTCAGCGACCCCTCGCCGACGAGCCGGCCGCGAAAAGCGGGCACGGGATCGCCGCGCTTCGCGGCTTCGTATTCCTCCGGCGCACCGAACTTCTCGATCGCCTCGTGCTCGGGGAAGTGCAGCGGCACACCTGGCGGCGCGATGATGTTCCCGTGCGCCGACAGGCGGTACATCTGCGACTCGACGAGCGTCGGACCCTCCCCCGCTCGGGCGCGTTCGACCGCCGACCCCACCGTCTCGTAGACCTCGATGGGGTCGCGACCGTCGATCGTCACGCCGGGCATGCTGAACGCCTTCGCCTTCACGGAGAGGTCATCGCCGTTCGCACGGTTCGCATCCTCCTGCTCCGTGCGTGTGTGGACGTTGTACCCGTTGTTCTCCATCACGTACACGATCGGGAGCCTCCAGAGCGAGGCGATGTTGAGCGACTCGGAGAACGCGCCCTGCTTCGACGCGCCGTCGCCGAAGAAGCACAGGACGACCTGCCCCTGCTTGCGGATCTGCGCGGCCCAGGCGGCGCCGGTCGCGTGCGGGATCCCCGCCGCCACGATGCCCGAGGTGCCGAGGAAGCCGTTGGAGACGTCCGTCAGGTGCATCGAGCCGCCGATGCCCTTGCACAGCCCGTCCTTGCGGCCGTAGATCTCGGCCATCATCGCCTTCGGGTCGGTGCCGCGCGCGAGCGGATAGCCGTGACAGCGATACGTCGTGAAGAACCGATCCTCGGGGCCGAGCGTCGCGATCGAGCCGACGATCGACGCCTCGGCGCCGTCCGCGAGATGCGTGTGGCCACGGATCACACCCGGATGCTCCTCGAAGGTGCCCTTGACCCGCTCCTCGAACTCGCGGATCCGCAGCATCTGCTCATAGATGCAGACCTGCCGATTGCGGTCCAGTGCGCTCACGCGGAGCTCCTCTCGTGTTCGAATTGGGAGGCGGTCGCCTCGTAGGCGCGGCGGAAGACCACGTCGATCGGGTTGTTGCGCAGCTCATCCGAGAGAACCTCGACGCCCCACGGGCCCGGGTAGCCGTGGTCGGCACACGCCCGCACGTAGCCGCGAATGTCGAACTCGCCCTCGCCCGGCAGCGCCCGGTGGTTCACGGTCTCGTCGACCGGGTCGTCCAGATCCGCAAACGTGCCGTCGCTCAGCTCGACCCACGCGAGGTACTGGACGGGGATGCGGCGGAGGTGGTCGGGCGCGATGCCGAGCTTCGACATGTGCCACGTGTCGATCGCGACGCCGCCGTTTCGCGCCCCCGCGCCCTCGACGACCGCGAGTGCGGAGTCGATGCTGCGGACATTCGTGTCGAAGGGCATGAATTCGTAGACGATCCTCGCGTCCGTGTGCTCCGCGGCGTCGACGCAGAGCTCGCCGAAGCGCTCGGTCAACTGCTGGAGCTCGGCGGGTGCGCCTGGGATGTTCCCGACCTTGATGTGATGCGCGTCGAGGGCGGCGGCGGCGTCGAACAGGATCCGGCGGATGCGATCCGACTCGACGCGGCGCTCGTCGCTCTCGTCGAGGAACCAGTCCATCAGGAACTCGAGCTCGAGCCAGGCCAGGCCGTTGTCGTCGAAGACTCGCCGCAGGTCGCTGAGTCTGCGCGTCTCGAGCATGTGCTCGAGGTCGGCGTGCCAGATCCCGAGGCCGCTGAAGCCGACCTCCCGCGCAGCCTCGCAACGGTCGGCCCAGTCGAAGAGGCTCCACTCGCGTCCGACGTGCACCTCGACGGGGCCGGACACCGTCCAGTAGGCGCCGAGCAGCTCGACGTCGTTACCGGACACCGGCGTGCGGCCGGTAGGAGGTCCGGACGACCTCGGCGTACGGCGCCGGACCGACCGTCGCGCGGATCTCCGTCTGCACGTGCCGCTCGACCACCGGCTTGGCAGAGCCGCCGCCCTCTTCGCCCCAGACGAGGACGACCTCCGTTCCCGGCTCGGCGTGCTCCTCGTCGAGCATCGCGAGCGACAGCATCGAGCTCTCGTTCGAGCTGTAGCCGGAGAACGTCGAGACGCCGACCATCTCTCCGTCCTTCATGACTCTGTCGCTCGGCCAGGTCGAGTAGTTGGAGAGCGGAAGGTCGATGTACTTGGCACGGTTCTCCTTCTGGAACATCGTCCGCATCGCCCGCGCGACGTCGTCGCCGTTCCAGGCGAGCGTCACCTTCTTGCGCTGCGGGGTGTCGGCCATCTGCTCGAGCGCGTCGCGACCGACGAAGTCGTGGTCGAGCTTCACGAACGAGCCGTAGCCGAGCGCATACGGCGTCGCGTAGTAGTCGGCGATGTCGTCGCTGTAGTAGCTGCCGCCGAGCGAGCCCGTCGCTTCGTATCCGTTTGCGGGCAGCCACTCGCGATAGGCCTTCATCGCGTCACCGGTGAAGACGGCCGGCAGCGGACAGGGGATCCAGCCGGACTCGAGCGTGTTCGTCGCGTAGACGCGCGAGCCGACCTGCCGCAGACCGAGCTCCTTGCCGGCGGCGACGAGCGCGGCGCGGACGCCCTCGGCTTCCGCGGCCGGGCCGAAGAGCTCGAGCCCGGGCACGCCCGACATGCCGTGGTGCAGCGCGCGCACTCTGTGCCCCGCGATCGTGACCTCGCCGAGGTTGAAGAACTTGATCTCGGGGAGCGGCCCATCGGTGGCCTTCTCGAGGACCGCGTTCGCGGTCGGCCCCTGCACCTGGAAGCGGTAGAGCTTGCGGCCGGTCGGGTTCACCGCGGAGCGCTCGTCGCGCTCGAACACCACGTCGTAGTCGCCGGTCTGGCCGTGGTACTGCACCCAGTTGTGCGCCGAAGGCCGACCGACGAGGCTGAGGTGGTCTCTGTCCAGATAGAAGAGGATCGCGTCGCCGATCACGTAGCCGTCCTCGTTGCAGCACACGAACTGCTTGGCCTTTCCGGGCGCGAAGGTCGCAAAGCTGTTGACCCCGAGATCGGAGAGGAGCCGGAGCGCATCCGGGCCGTCGATGTAGAGGTCGGTCATGTGGTGCGACTGGTCGAAGAGGCACGAGGTCTCACGCCACGCGTGCTGCTCGTCGTGCCAGTTCGAGAACTCGCTCGGGACCTTCGGGTACACGTACGGCCCGATCTGCGAGTTCCGGACGAGTGAGACCGGGCTTTCGACGGTCTGCAGCACGTCCTCCAGGCTGCGTGAATTCATGTCCCGTGCAGCTCCTTCGCCATGCGAAAATCGGCCTCGGCGGGTTCGCAGCCGACAGTCTCACGCGCTCTGCCCGTTTGTCAAGACGGTGTTCCAATTGCTGGAACGAGCCGATACACTCGGAGCGCATGGTCTCGACCGAGGGCAGCACGGGCACGTCCCAGTCATTGGAACGCGGCCTCGCGATCCTCTCCTCCTTTCACTCCGACCGGGCCCTCATCGGCGTCAGCGAGCTCTCGCGGGAGCTCCGCCTGAGCCGGAGCACGGCGCACCGCTACGTCGCCACGCTCGCGAAGCTCGGCTATCTCCAGCAGGACCCCGACTCGAAGCGGTACCGCCTCGGCCCGAAGGTGCTCGACCTGGGCTTCTCGGCGATCAACTCGATGGACGTCCGCGAGATCTCGGCTCCGTACCTGCGGCAGTTGAGCGACGAGACCGGATTCACGGTCAACCTCGCGATCCTCGACGGCACGGACGTCGTGTACATCGAGCGCTGCCGCACCGCCGGCCCGGCGCAGCGCGAGATCGACCTGAACCTCCACGTCGGCTCGCGGCTGCCCGCCTACTGCACGGCGATGGGCAAGGCCATCCTCGCCTTCGTCGCGGAGGAGCAGCTCGAGGAGATC
>DASSGL010000182.1:0-4006 GCA_035693525.1 Gaiellaceae bacterium
GGGCGAGAATGCACCGGTGACGGTTATCGGCATATTCGGCCCGACCGCCAGCGGCAAATCGAGGGTAGCTGCGGCTCTGGCCGACCTGCTCCCCGTGGAGCTTGTGTCTGCCGACGCAATGCAGGTCTACCACGGCCTGCCGATCCTCACGAACCAGTCGCCCGGCCGGCTCGTCGCGATCTGGCCGCTCGAGCACGAGGCCTCGGTCGGCGAGTACGCGCCGCTCGCGCACGCGGCTATCGACGAGATCCTCGCCGCCGGCAAGGTGCCGCTCGTCGTCGGCGGCACCGGCCTCTACCTTCGGGCGGCCGTCGCCGACCTCGCCCTGCCGCCCGCGCCGGCGCCAGGGGCGCGCGGCCGGTGGGAGCGAGCCTACGACGCGGATCCGGCGATCGCGTATGAGCGGCTACGAGCCGCCGACCCTGCCGCGGCGGCCGCCGTCCATCCCAACGATCGCCGGCGGGTCGTTCGCGCGCTCGAGCTCACCGAGGCGGGCTCGTCGCTCTCACCTGAGACCAATCGCCTATGGGCGAAGGAGACGCGGCATCCGACGGTGCTCGTGGGCCTCGACGTACCACGCGAAGTGCTCGAGCAGCGGATCGTCGAGCGCACGCATGCGATGTTCGAGGCGGGTGTGGAGAACGAGGTGCGGCGCGCGCTCTCGGTACCGGTCTCGAAGACCGCTCGGAAGACGCTGGGCCTCGACGAGATCGCGAGCCTCACGCGGGAAGAGGCGATCGAGGCGATCATCGTTCGGACTCGACGCTACGCGGCCTATCAGGGCAAGTGGATGCGGCGCGTTCCGGGCCTCGCTATGGTCGATGCCGACCGCCCTGCGGTCGACATCGCAGATGACATCGTCTCGCTGGCAGGCACACGGGAACGTCTATCTCGTCGCTGAGTCCGGCGACGCGGCGATGGAGCCGGGCCTCGACGGGATCATGCGGGTGCTCTCGTTCGACGGCGACGACGTCGTCGTCGAGGTCGTCAACCCTGACGGCTCCCTCGCCGAGATGTCGGGCAACGGCACGCGAATCGTCGCCGCGTGGCTGATGGAGCGGACCGGCTCCGACGTCGCGCGCGTGCACGTCGGCCCGCGAACCGTCGACGTGCGCCGCGTCGGCGAGCGTCTCTACGAGTCCGACATGGGCGAGGTCGAGGTGCACGAGCGCGAACGCATCGACGGGGTCGACGTGACCGCCGTCACCGTCGGGAACCCGCATGCCGTCGTCGTCGGCGATCCCGACGATCTGCCGCTGCTCGGCCCCATGCTCGAGACACATCCCCGCTTCCCGAATCGAACCAACGTGCAAGTTGCGCGCGTCGACGGCCCGGGGGAGGTGACCGCACGCGTCTGGGAACGCGGCGTGGGGGAGACGACCGCCTCCGGCTCGAGCGCGGTCGCCGTTGCTGCTGCCACGCACGGCGAAGGCGAGGTCCTCGTCCACTTCCCGGGCGGCGACCTGCGCGTGCGCCTGCACGACGGTAGGGCGACGCTCGTCGGCCCGGCCGAGCCGGTGTCTGGCTCCGCCGAAGGCGGTGCCTGACGCTTTCGTTCGTCAGCTCCCGATCTCGTACTCGCGCAGCACGTCGTTCAGCGACGTCTTGAGATCCGTCTGCTCACTCCGCCGGCCGATGATGAGCGCGCAGCCGACCTGGAACGTGCCGGCCGGGAACTCCTTCGGGCGCGTGCCGGGCACGACGACGGAGCTCGGCGGCACGTAGCCGCGATGCTCCACCGGCTCCGTCCCGGTGACGTCGATCACCGGAACGGAGCCCGTGAGCGAGACGTTTGGCGCGAGCACCGCCCGCTCGCCGATGAGGACGCCCTCGGTGAGGATGCAGCGTGAGCCGATGAACGCGCCGTCCTCGACGATCACCGGACGCGCCTGCACGGGCTCGAGGACGCCGCCGACGCCGACGCCGCCGGCCAGGTGCACGTCGGCGCCGATCTGCGCGCACGAGCCGACCGTGGCCCAGGTGTCGACCATCGTGTTCGGGCCGACCCAGGCGCCGATGTTGACGTAGCTCGGCATCATCACGACCCCGCGCGAGAGAAAGGCGCCGTAGCGCGCCGTCGCGGGCGGCACCACGCGCACGCCCAGCTCGGCGTAGTTGTGCTTCAGCGGGATCTTGTCCGCGTACTCGTACGGCCCGAGCTCGATCGGCTCGACCCGACGGATGCGGAAATACTCGAGGATCGCAGCCTTCGCCTCCTCGTTCACGCGCCATTCGCCGTCGACCTTCTCCGCGACGCGGATCTCGCCGCGGTCGAGGGCAGCGATCGTGTCGTCCGTGCTCACAACGATTCGAGTATCGCGGCCGCGCGGCGGCACTCGTCGAGCGTCGGGACGAGTGCGATGCGGACATACCCGGCGCCGCTCGGTCCGAAGAACGTGCCCGGGGAGACGATGACGCCGCGCTCGAACAGAGCGTGGACGACCCCGTCGGCGTCCGGGACGGCGAGCCAGAGGTACATCGTCGCCTCGCTGGCGACCACCTCCCAGCCTCTTGCCTCGATCGCCGGCAAGAGGACATCGCGCTTCGCGGCGTACCGTGCGCGGGTCTCCTCGACATGACGTTCGTCGTTCCACGCGACGACCGACGCGCGCTGGACGAACTCCTGCGGCGCAGTGCCGACGGTCGGGCGGTACGCCTTGAGCGCGTCGATCACGGCGGACGGGGCGGCGACGAAGCCCGAGCGGTAGCCCGTCATGGACGACCGCTTGCTGAGCGTCTGGAAGACGATCACGCGCGAACGGTCGCGCACCTGCAGTGCCGACGGCGGCGGCTCGTCGAACCAGAGCTCGGTATACGCCTCGTCGGACGCGACGACGAAGTCGAGCTCCGCCGCGCGCGCGGTCAGCTCTTCGTAGAACGAGAGAGGTGCGACCGACCCCGTCGGGTTGTGCGGATAGTTGACCCAGACGATCGCCGTGCGCTCGTCGAGCGCGTCGAGATCCGGGAGGAACCTGTGCGCGCGGAGCAGCGGCAGCGTTTGCACCTCGGCGCCTGCGAATACAGCGCCGCGTTCGTACACCGGGTAGGCGGGCTCGCCGTACGCGACGACGCGCTTGTCCGAGTGCGAATCGACGAGCACCTGTGCGAGAGAGAAGATGGCCTCCTTCGAGCCGTACGTCGGCACGAGCTCCGTGGCCGGGTCGAGGTCGACGCCGAAGCGGCGCTTGCACCACGAAGCGACAGCCTCGCGCAGCTCCGGCAGCCCGGCTGCGAGCGGATACGGTGCGCGCTCCGGCACTGCGTCGACGAGCGCCTGCCGGATGACGGGATCGGTCGGCTCGTTGGGGTCGCCCCTGCCGAAGTCGATGACGTCGATGCCGCGCGCGACGAGGCCTCGGCGAGCCTCCTCGAGGCGCACGAACGGATAGGTCGCCATCTCGGCGAGCGTGGGGTTGATCACGAGAGGAATGTACGCAGTGTCTCGTATGCGCGGTGGAGGTTCTCGACCGGCACCTGCTCGTCCCGCCGGTGCGCATATGCGGTTGCACCAGGCCCGTAGTTGATCGCGTCGATGCCCTGCTCGGCGAACTGCGCGACGGGTGTCCACGCTTGCTTCGGCGCCACGTCGCCGACGAGCTCACGCAGCCGTACGGCATGTGGGTTCGCGAGCGCCGGCGGAGCCGACGGCGAGTTGCTCAGGATCTCGAGCCGGCCGTGGGGGACGAGTGAGCGCAGCCGCTCCTCGGCGCCGGCGCGCGAGCGGCCCGGCGCGTAGCGGTAGTTCAGCTCGACGCTCGACGAGGCGGGCACGACGTTCGTCGCGATGCCTCCCTCGACGCGCACGGCGCTCACCACCTCGCGGTACACGAGTCCGTCGAGCTCGACGTCGAGCGGCTCGAGCCGCACGAGGGCCTCGAGCCCGCGCACGAGCTCGTGGATCGCGTTCACCCCGGTCCAGGGCCGTGCCGAGTGAGCGCTGACGCCCTCGAACGTGACGCGGGCCTGGATGTTGCCCAGGCAGCCGGCATGGAGGATGCAGTCCGTC
>DASSGL010000183.1:0-4474 GCA_035693525.1 Gaiellaceae bacterium
GCGCGACGGGCATCCTCGTTGAACTTCAGCTCCTTGTGAGCCATATGTTTTCTGTCCTCCTCGAACTACGCGGTTGCACCGGCCGGCTCACGGTCCCCGACGACCTTCGCGAGCACGTCGGACTCGCGCAGGATCAGGTACTCGTCCGTGCCGACCTTGATCTCCGTCCCGCCGTACTTGGAGAAGACGACCTCGTCGCCCTCCTCCACGTCCATGGGGATGTGCTTGCCGTCCTCGTCCCGGGGACCGGGGCCGACGGCCAGGACGCGGCCGCGCTGCGGCTTCTCCTTGGCCGTGTCCGGCAGCACGATGCCGCTCGACGTCGTCTCCTCTTCCTCCAGGACATCGACGATCAGGCGGTCACCAAGCGGCTTCAGATTCATTCAGCTGCCTCCTGTGTGACTCGTTCTTGGCACTCTCGATTGGAGAGTGCCAGGGCATTCTAGGGGGTGGCGGCCGGCTCCGCAAACCGGATAGAACCTCGGCGTGGAGCGGGAGTTCTCGTCGGGAGCCGTGCTCGTCCGCAGAATCAAGGGCCGGCCGATGGTCGCCGCGATCCGACCCCAGGGAAAGCCGGAGGGTATCTGGGCCCTACCGAAAGGCAACCTCGACCCCGGCGAGACGCCGGCCGAGACCGCGGTGCGGGAGGTGCTCGAGGAGACCGGCGTCCACGGGCGGCTCGTCGAGAAGCTCGGCGACGTCAAGTACACGTACACCCGCCGGGACGGCACCCGCGTCTTCAAGATCGTGAGCTTCTACCTGCTGCAGGCCGGCCGGGGCCGGCTCGGCGCGATCGCCGACGAGATGCGGATCGAGGTGGCCCAGGCCCGCTGGCTGCCGCTCGAGGACGCGCCGAGGCTCCTCGCCTACGGCGGCGAACGCGAGATGGCAGCGAAGGCGCGCGATAGATTCGTGCCGGATTGAACGACGAGCCCCTGAACGTCGCGGAGGTCATCGAACGGGCGGCCGCGACGGTCGAGCCGAACGTCTGGTGCTACTTCGAGGGCGGCGCGGGCGACGAGGTGACGCTGAGGGCGAACGTTGCGGCATTCCGGCGCTGGCTCCTCCGCCCGCGGATGCTCGTGGACGTGGGTGAGGTGTCGACCGCGACGACGGTGCTCGGCACTCCGGTCTCGATGCCGCTCCTCGTGGCGCCGTTCGCGATGCAGCGCCTGCTCCATCCCGCAGGCGAGGTCGCGACGGCCCGGGCGACAAGTGCCGCGGGAACGCTCCTGTGCGTCTCGACGATCACGACGAGTACCCACGAGGAGATCGCGGCGGTCGCGGGGAAAGCCCCGCGCTGGCTCCAGCTCTACGTCCTGCGCGACCGGCAGCGCACGCTCGACCACATCGCCGAGGCGCGCGAGGCCGGGTATTCGGCGCTCGCGGTGACCGTCGACGCGCCGTATCTCGGCATCCGCGAGCGCGACGTGCGGCTCGGCTTCGACATCCCGTCCGATCTGCCGCTCCCGTACGTGAAGGGCAAGGACGCGAGCGTCGCGATGACGTTCGCCGAGCAGTTTCAGATGACGCCCTCCCTGACCTGGCGCGATCTCGACTGGATCGCGTCCGAGTCGCGGCTCCCGGTCGTGCTGAAGGGGCTGCTGACGCGCGAGGACGCGACACTCGCGGTCGAGCACGGCGCGGCGGGCGTGATCGTCTCGAACCACGGCGGACGCCAGCTCGACGGGGTGGCCGCATCCCTCGACGCGCTGCCCGAGGTGGTCGAGGCGGTCGCCGGCCGCTGCGAGGTCTACGTCGACGGGGGCCTTCGCCGAGGCACCGACGTGCTGAAGGCGCTCGCGCTCGGCGCGCGGGCGGCCTTCGCGGGGCGGGCGATCGCGGCGGGGCTCGCCGTCGGCGGCGAGGCAGGCGTCACCCGCGTGCTCGAGCTCTTCCGCGCCGAGATCGAGCTCGGGCTGGCGCTGCTCGGCTGTACCTCGCCCGCCGAGATCTCGCGGAGCCACGTCGAACCGACAGTCCCCTATGATCCTCCGGCGTGACCGGGGGCTCGATGTACGCGCTCAACTTCTACTCGCCCGTCGTGGCGGACCAGCTCCGCACGGGCCGGAAGTCGGCCACGATTCGGCTCGGTGACAAGTCGGACAAGTACAAGAAGGGCATGATCGTCCAGGTGCTGTGTGGCAACCGCTACAGCCCGCGCGAGCGGATCTTCGACGCGGTGATCGACAAGGTCGAGGTGAAGACGCTCGGCGAGCTCTCCCCGCGCGAGATCGAGCACGACAACCCCGAGATCCGCCGCACCGACGAGATGGCGCACTTCCTCTCACAGCTCTACAACCGCGAGGTCGCGCCCGAGGACACGGTGACGGTGATCCGGTTCTCGCAGATCCTCAGCGGGCCCGTCGCCCCGTCCTTCCTCGGCGACGACTTCTGAGCCGAAGGCTCGCACCCTGCTTTCAAGCAGGCTGCGGTCGTCCCGGCCGGCCAGCGGTCGAACGACCGCAACCAGTCTGAAGCCTGGTTGCCTTACTTCCGCCGCCGGATCCTCGAGCCGAACAGCTCGTCCGCGCGGAGCGGCTGCCCGCACTCCTCGCAGTCGACCGCGGCGATCGAGGAGAACGGTGCATCGCAGGCCTTGCACCGGCGCAGGAGCTCGCCGCCGCACTCGGGGCAGGCGGCCGGAACCTCGCTCTCGTACGCCTCGAACCACCGCCGGCCCGCGCCACAGGTTAGGCAGACGGCGACCCAGTCGCCGAGCACCTTGCGCCGTTCCTCTCTCAGCCAGTCGGCGGCCTTGCCCACGAGGGTCAGCGTAGCCCCTGCAACCAGGTTGCTGAGCCCGCTCCCGGCGCCGGCAAAGCCGGCGCCTCCGCTCTTTGGTGAGCTCCGTCAAGCCTGCGCTCACTGCAACCTGGTTGCATTGGCACCGGTGACAGCTCCGTACCCGAAGATCGAGCTGCACGTGCACCTCGAGGGCACGGTGCGCGCCCAGACGCTGCTCGAGATCGCGAAGCGCAACGACTACGCGCTGCCGGCCGACACGGTCGAGGGCCTGCAGGAGCTGTACCGGTTCACCGACTTCCGTCACTTCATCGAAGTCTTCGAGCTCACGGCAGGCGCTCTTCACCGATACGACGACTTTCGCCGGATCGTCGTGGACTATGCAGCGGATGCCGCGAGCCACGGCGCCGTCTATCTCGAGGCGATCTTCGCGCCAGGTCTCTGGCGGGGCCTCGATACCGACGAGGTCTTCGGCGGGTACTGCGACGGCGCGCAGGAGGCGCGCGAGCTCCACGGCGTCGAGGTTCGCCTGACGCCTGACATCCCGACCGTCTACACGCCCGAGCAGGCTGACCTGATCGCGCGCTTCGCCGTCAAGTACCGAGCCCGAGGCGTCGTCGGGCTGGGCATCGGCGGACTCGAGTACCCCTCAGAGCCTTTCGCACATGCGTTTGCGGTAGCGCGAGAGGGCGGGATTGGCTCCGTTCCCCACGCCGGCGAGCTTGCGGGGGCGGAGTCGGTGCGGACGGTGCTCGAAGGGCTCGCCGCCGACCGGATCCGGCACGGCATTCGCGCGATCGACGATCCCGGTCTCGTGCGCGAGCTCGCGGGCCGGGGAACGGTCCTCGACGTTTGCCCGCTCTCGAACCTCCGGACGGGGGCTGTCCGCTCGCTCGACGAGCACCCGCTGCCGCGCCTCGTCGCGGCCGGGGTGCGCTGCTCGATCTCGACCGACGACCCGGCGATGTTCGACACCGACCTTTCCCGCGATTACGAGGCTGCGACGTCGTTCGGCCTCGAGCCGCAGTCGTTCTACGAGGCAGGCGTCGCGGGAGCGCTCTGCGACGAGGCGACACGCGACCGCCTGCGGCGGCTCGGGGAGTCCTTCGACTGGGCCGCCGGGGGTAGCCGTTAGATTTCCCGTTATGGCGATCGCGAGAGAAGCAGAGCCGGTCGGGTCGATCAGCGAGGTCCGCGAGGCCGGGCTCGATCGAGAGGACCTCTTCGGCATCTACCGGAACATGCTCGTCACCCGCGGCGTCGAGGAGCGGGGCCACATCCTCTACCGGCAGGGCAAGATCCCCGGCTCGTTCTATACGGGCCGCGGCAACGAGGCGGCCGCCGTCGGCGTCGCGACGGCCATGGGCCCGCAGGACGTCGGCACTCCGCTGCACCGCGACATGGGCGTTCACATCGTGCGCGGCGTCGAGCCGTGGAAGATCTTCGCGCAGTTCATGGGCCGCGCGGACGGCCCGACGAGAGGACGCGACGGCAACGTGCACCTGGCCGACGCGCAGCTTGGGCTGATCGCAATGGTCAGCCACCTTCCCGCCATGCTGCCCGTCGCGACCGGTGCTGCACTCGCATTCCGCATTCGCGAGGAGCGGCGCGTCGCAATCGGCTGGTTCGGCGAAGGCTCGTCAGCACGCGGCGACGCGCACGAGTCGATGACGTTCGCCGGTACGCGCAAGCTGCCGATCGTCTACGTCTGCGACAACAACCAGTGGGC
>DASSGL010000184.1:0-8621 GCA_035693525.1 Gaiellaceae bacterium
CCGAGCGCGCTCAAGCAGAAGCTCGCGGCGCTGCGGATCCCGCTCAATTAGCTTCCAGGCCCACGTTCCGGGCCGACGATGACGAGACAGCGCCGCGGGTCGTCGCCGCCCGGAAGCGGCTGCACGGGGGCGCCGAGCTGCTGCGCGAGATGCGTGCACACCGCCTCGCCGCCCGGCGGGAAATACACCGCGGTCTGCAGGTAGTCGAAGCTCGACGCGCGCCCGACGTGCGCGACGCGGTACGAGAGCGACCGGATCCGGCTTGCGACGGAGCGCGTGTAGACGATGTCGCCGCTGCCGTTGAGCACCTCGACCTTCACCGACCACGGGGCCGGCAGCAGCGACTCGGCCGCCGCCGTCGCTCGGGCCTTCGGCGTCGAGCCGCGCTCCGCGAGCACGACGACGACCGCGGCCGCCACGAGGACGGCGAGGAAGGCCGCGAGTGCGACGACGCGACGAAGCGGGCTGCGGCGGAGCGGGGGCGTGGGAAGACCGGCGAGCCCGAGCGCCTCGCGGTGCTCGACCTCGAGGGCGCTCGCAACGAGCAGCGCGACCGTCACGGCCCGGTCCGGCGTGACGAAGCGGTACAGGCGGCCTTCCTCGAGCCACCGCACCTCCTCCGGCGAGACGCTCGCCCTCCGCGCCGCCTCGTCGATCGTCAGCTGCCGGTGCCGACGTGCGTGCGCGAGCGGCGACTCGTCGACGTCGGCGACTGCCGCGAGGATGCGTGCCTGCTCCATCTGCACTTCTCGTTTCGCTTCGGGCGGCCGGGGTCCTGTGAGTCATGGGCGGATGTCGACGTCCCCTGGAGGGGCGAGATCGCCCGATTCGACGAGGCGGGCCGCCAGGGCGCGCGCGCCCTCGTCTGGAACCTGCGACCACGCGGGCCTCGCGAGCAGCACGGGGTGCAGCCGGACGCCGTCGTAGGAGGCCGCGACGACGTCCCCTCCCGCCGCGCGCCAGCTCTCGACGACGCGCGTCACCGCGCGGGGGTCGAGGTCGGGGCCGTCCGCGAGCACGACGACCGCCGCCTCCACGCCGTCCGGCAGTGCGGCGAGGCCGCAGCGAAGCGATGCTCCCGGCCCCAGCCGCCAGTCGGGGCAGCGAACGGTCGGTGCGGAGCTGTCGAGGTCGTGCGCGCCCGTGACGACGACGACGCCGTCGAGGTCGGCCTCGTCGAGCGCAGCCAGTACCCACGGCAGGAGCACCTGCTGCTTCGGCGGAGACGTCCCGTACCGAGACGACGCCCCGGCTGCGAGCACGACGCCGTAGATCACGACCGAATTCTCGCAACCTGCCTCGAGGCAGGTTGCGGTCGTAGCTCCGTCGCGGCAACGTCAACGACTGCAACCAGGCTGAAGCCTGGTTGCGGCCGCTTTTTTTTGCAACCTGCCTTCAGGCAGGTTGCGGTCGTCGCTCCGTCGCGGCGTCGTCAACGATCGCGACCAAGCTGAAGCCTGACCGCAACCAGGTTGCACTGCAACCTGGTTGCAGCTTTCGCCTACAGCGCCGCCGTCGCGCGCGCGACGAGCGCCTTCGCGACGTCGAGCTTCCACGCGGTCCGCTCGAGCGGCGTCGCAGACTCGAAGCCGTCGAGGAGCCACGGGATCGGCGCGACGCCCGCGAGGGCGACTCTCGTCTCGCCGTCGCTGCGAGCGGCCGCGACGCCGACCTGCGGGAACGACCAGCGCTTGCGGTCCATCGCCTTCAGGTAGACGCTCGTGTCGACCGGCGGCAGCTCGAGCTCGAGGATCGCCTCGCCCGGCTCGAGCGTGACGAGCGCGCGGTTCGCATCGTCGGGCAGCCGGTAGAGCTCGGCCACCGAGAGCTCTCGCCGCGTCGTGCGGATGCGCGCGCCGAGAGCGAGCAGCGCAGCTGCGACGTCTGACGGATGCGCCGACGCGCAGTAGTCGTTCTCGAAGATCGCGTGCTCGCGATGCTCCCCCTCGCGCGCGTGACAGGTGTCGCCGCCGTGCAGGCGGCACGGGTACTTGAGCCGCCAGTACCAGCACCTGGTCGACTGCAGCAGGTTGCCCGCGATCGTGCCCATGTTCCGGAGCTGAGGCGACGCCGCCAGGCGGCACGCCTCCCGCAGCGCGTCCGGGATCCGGCGATCGACCTCGAGCTCGGCCAGCGTCGTCCCCGCCCCGATCACGTTGCCCTGCACGCCGCGCGGCACGACATCGGACACGTCGACCAGCCGATCGGCGGAGAGTATGCCGTCGCGCAGGAGCGGAACCACCTCCGTGCCGCCGGCGAGGAACACCGTTTCGCCCGCGCCGTCGAGCTCGGCGATGCTAGACGGCCGCAGGAGCTCCACGCGTCTCCTTGCGCCGTGCAGCCCGGAGCGCGCGGAGCATCTCCTCGCGCGTGATCGGCAGCTCGTGCACGTCGGCCCCGGTCGCGTCGCGAATCGCGTTCGCGATCGCCGCCGCGATCGGGACGATCGGCGGCTCGCCGATCCCCTTCGAGCCGAGGTTCGTCAGGTGCTCGTCCGGGATGTCCACGAACTCGCAGACGATCTCCGGCACGTCCGCGATCGTGGGCATGCGGTAGGCGTCGAGCGTCGTCGTCAGCACCCGGCCGCTCGCGGGATCGAGGAGGCGCTGCTCCGACAGCGTGTGCCCGATCCCCTGGATGATCCCGCCCTCGACCTGGCTGCGCGCGCCGAGCGGGTTGACGATGCGGCCGACGTCGTGGACGGCGGCGACACGCTCGACCCGCACCTCCCCCGTCTCGACGTCGACGGCGGCCTCGACGACGTGGATGCCGAACGTGAGCACGCTCATCCCCGTCGGATTCGGGCCGCGCGCGCCTTGGCCGAGGATCTGCGCGCTCTCGAGCAGCCCGAGCAGCGACTCGAGCGGCTGCGAGAGATTGCCGTCCTCCGAGACGACCGACCCGTCGCGGATGTCGAGCACCCGCTGCTCGAGGTCATGTCGCTGCGCGGCGATCTCGAGGATCTGGCGCTTCGCGTCTGCGGCCGCCGCTCGCACGGCGGGCCCCACGGACGGCGTCGTCGACGAGCCCGCCGAAAGCGTGGCGTACGGCCCGCGCGCGCTGTCGCCGAGCACGACCTCGACCCGGTCGAGCGGAACGCCGAGCTCTTCGGCCGCGATCTGCGCCATCGTCGTGCGCGTGCCGGTGCCGATGTCCTGCATCGCGGTCACGACGGTCACGCAGCCGTCCGAGCCGACGCGCGTCCACGCATACGAGGGCGGGCCGCCGCCGCCGTACCAGATCTGCGAGGCCATGCCGACGCCGTACTTCCAGATGTCCGTCGACCTGGCCCGCACCTGGTGCCTCCGGTCCCAATGCTTCTGCGCGAGGTCGTAGCACTGCATGAGGTTCTTCGACGAGTACGGAGTACCGTCGTTCGAGTGGGTGTAGTTGAGCCTGCGCAGCTCGAGCGGATCGAGCTCGAGCTTTGCTGCGAGCTCGTCGACGATGCACTCGAGCCCGAACGTGCCTTCGACGAAGCCCGGAGCCCGGAACGCCTTCATCGGGGGAGTGTTGATCTTCGCGCCGTGCCTGACCGTGCGGACGTTGTCGCAGGCATAGAGCATCTGCATCGGGCCGTCCGTCATCGCCGACCAGCCCGACCACCCGACCGCGTTCACGAACTCGCCGCCGAAGGCGACGATCGTGCCGTCGCTGCGCGCGCCGGCGGTGAGCCGCTGCACGGTTCCGTTGCGATTGCCCGCGGCGGTGTTCTCCTCGCGGCGCGTGAGCGCGCAGCGGACCGGCCGCCCCGTCTGCCTCGCGAGCTCCGCTGCGACGAGCGTGTAGTCGTCCGCCCCGTTCTTCGCGCCGAAGCCGCCGCCCATGTACTCGCAGACGACGCGCACCTTGTCGCCGGGGATGCCGAAGGCCTCCGCGAGCTGAGCGCGGACGCCCCAGATGTACTGCGTCGAGACGAAGACGTGCAGCGCGTCGCCGATCCACTCGCAGACGGCCTGGTGCGTCTCCATCGCGTTGTGGAGGACGACCGACGTGCGGTACGTGCCCTCGACCACGACGTCCGCGTCCGCGAGCGCCCGTTCGAAGTCGCCGCGCTCGTACGCCGCGGACGGTGCGGTCAGGAGCCCCCGCGCAACCGCGTCATTCGGGTCGAGCACCGCCTCGAGCTCCTCCCACTCGATCTCCACCGCCTCGATCGCGGAACGCGCCTGCGCAAAGGTGGCGGCGGCGACCGCGGCCACGGCCGCGCCGGCAAAGCCTGCCTCCGCCTCGAGCCCCTTCGCGTCGCCGGGCCCGAGCGCTCCCCGCACACCCGGCAGGCCGAGTGCCTTGGTGAAGTCGATGCGGGCGACGCGCGCGTGCGCATACGGCGAGCGCAGGAGCGCCGTGTGCAGCATTCCCGGCAGCTGCACGTCGGCGGTGTACCGCGCCTCACCGCGTACGCGCTGCGGCCCGTCTTGCCGTCTCGCGTCGCGGCCGACGACGGCAAGCGGTCCTTCCGGCCACTGCGTCAGGGGATCCTCCTCGACGACGAGCCACACGTCCTCGAAGCGGCCTTCGACCTCCTTCTCGGTGCGGATCAGCCTCGCCAATGCAGGATCGCCTCCTCGATTCGCGGATATGTGCCACAGCGGCAGATGTTGCCCGCCATCCGGTGCCGGATCTCGTCCACGCCGGGATCCGGGTTCGCAGCGACGAGCGCCGCTGCCGAGACGACCTGGCCCGGCGTGCAGAAGCCGCACTGCACCGCGTCGGCGCGCACGAAGGCGTCGATCAACGGGTGATCGCGCAGCCCCTCGATCGTCGTCACCTCACCGCGCACTCGGTGGGCGAGCGTGATGCACGAGAGCGTCGGCACTCCGTCGATCTGCACCGTGCACGCGCCGCAATGCCCCTCGTTGCACGCGATCTTCGTGCCGGTGAGGCCGAGGCTCTCGCGCAGGAGCGCAGCGAGGCTCGTGCCGACTGGTAGGTCGACGAGGCGTGTCTCGCCGTTGACGGAGAGCTCGAGCTCAGGCACCGGTCGTCACCGCCACGATGTCTGCGAGGTGGATGAGACGCGCGGTCGTGCGGGCGACGACGGCCGCCGAGTCGTCGTCCTCCGCCTCCGGCAGGATGCGCCAGAGTTCGCGCGCCGCCAAGAGGATGCCCTGAATCTGGTCGAGCTCCTCGACGTGGCCGTTCGGCTCGTGGCAAGCGTTCAGCGCGAGCCCGAGCGCTCCGAAGCTGTCCTGCTGGCGTAGGTAGATGAGCGGCATCGCCATCGACAGGTATTGATGGATCCGCGCGAGCGCGAGCGGCTGCTCGAGGATCTCGGCGCCCTGCGGCTGCGACGGCCGGAGCGGCCGGCCGCCGTCGGCGATGCGGTTCGCGTTGCCCGCGAGGATCTCCTGCAGCTGCTGCTCCGAGAGCCCCGCCGCGCGCGCCGAGCGCAGCGTGAGCAGCAGCGAGCCCGGCTGGCGGCCGTATGGGTAATCGGACGCGTAGAGGATCTGCTCGGGCGGCACGAGCCGGAAGAAGCTGAGGAGGTCGATCGCGCTCCAGACGGAGGTGTCGAAGAAGACGCCCGGCTTGCCGGCGAAGTGGCAGGCGAGGCCGGCGAGATCCGCGATGCCGGCGTGCGCGATGATCAGCTGGGCTTCCGGGTAGGCGTCGGCGAGCCGGAGCAGGCTGTCGGCGATCGGCGGAAGCCCCCGGCCGCCGTGGATGAGGATCGGCACGCCCCGCTCGGCCGCGAGCGCGAAGATCGGCGCGAGACGCTCGTCGTCGAGAAGGAACCTCTGTGCACGCGGATGGAGCTTGATGCCGCGGGCGCCGCGGTCCAGGCAGCGCTCGGCCTCGGCGATGGGCGCCTCGGTCAGGTCGAGGCGGACGAAGGGGATGAGCCGGCCGCCCGAGCGCTCGGCGAACGCGAGCGTGCGGTCGTTGCCCGCACGAAAGCCGGGGTGCCGGTCGGGCTCGTCGAGGCAGAACACGTTGCAGCGCGAGAACCCGAACCGGTCGAGCGCCGCCTCGAGCTCCTCGTAGCGGCCGACCATTCCGTCGATGTCGGTGCCGAGATGGGTGTGCGCGTCGAAGAGGTCAGCGTCCGGCGGGAGCTCCTCCTTCAGCTCCGCTTCGAAGCCGGCGAAGATCTGCTGCGCACGCTCGAGCGGGTCGGCCACGAAGTTGAATCTAGCGCTCGGTGTCTGGCTCGCGCCGAAGGCGCGTGCCTGACACCGCTTTCTTGCTTTCTTTACTCGAACCGCGGCGCAAGGATCCGGTCGAGAAACACGCGCTCCGGCACGGCGCCGTCCCACTGCGGCACCCCGTCGACGACGATGCGCGGGACAGCCCAGACGTCCATCGCGTCCGCGAGCTTCGGGAACTCCGTGGCCTCGATCGCGGAAGCGCGGATCCGCGGAGAGGCGAATGCCGTCTTGTACGCCAGCAGCACGGCCGGCGGGCAATGCGGTCAGGTCGGCGTGACGAAGACGTCGATCGCGAGGTCGCGGTCGAGCGCCGCGAGCCGCTCGAGCGACTCTGCCGAGAGCGACGACGTGCGCCGGCCGGCCTCGCGCACTGCACCGATGAGCGATGCCAGCTCGTAGCCCCACGGCAGCCCGTAGTAGACGACACCCTTGTCCTCTCCTTCGGGAAGGACTTTGACGGCCGGGAAGAGGCTCACGCAGGCCGGCTCGACTTCGCTCCGCCACGACACGTTCTCCGAGAGTGAGGCGAGGCTTTCGACGACGCGCTCGGCCTCGGCGCCGAAGTCGATGTCGCGAGCGCCGGGGAGCGGCGTCGCTTCCGGGCCGTGCGCGACCAGGAGCTCGACCGGCCGCTCGAGCGCGTCGAAGAGCTCGCGGACCATCTCCTCTTCCTCGGGCCGGAAGATCGACATGCGCTCACATCATTCCCGGCAACCGCGTCTCTGCGTCGTCGCTCCGCAACGGTCCTGCGGCGACTAGGATCGGCGCGGTGAGCGCCGTCCTCATCTGCTCCGACTCGATGCGCGCGCCGGAGATGCGGCACGAGGTTCCGGTCGCCGTTCCGGACGCGTTCCTCTTCGCGGAGCAGGACGGGCGGCGGGTCGCGGTCGTCAGCTCGCTCGAGTCGACGCGCATCAGGGCCGCCGAGCCCGGGATCGAGGTGATCACGATCGACGCCCTCGGTTGGGACGAGCTGCTTGCAGCGGGAAAGCCGTATTCCGAGGCCGCACTCGAGGTGTACGCGCGCGCCTGCCGCGAGCTCGGGATCACGAGCGCCTCGGTGCCGGCCGCGTTTCCGCTCGAGGTCGCCGATCGGCTGCGGGCCGACGGCGTCGAGATCCGTGCCGACCGCGAGCTCTTCGACCGGCGGCGCCGTAGCAAGAACGAGGCCGAGGTCGCCGGCCTCCGCCGCGTCCAGCGCGCGTGCGAAGCGGCGCTCGACGCTGCCCGCGAGCTGCTGCGGAGCGCGGACGCGGCCGAGACGCTCGTGCTCGACGGCGAGCCGTTGACGAGCGAGCGGGTGAAGAGCCAGATCGAGCGCGTGTTCGCCGAGCACGGCGCATACGCGGAGGAGTTCATCGTCTCGCACGGTCCGCAGACCGCGATCGGCCACGAGCTCGGGCACGGCGCGATCCGGGCCGGCGAGCCGATCGTCATCGACCTGTTCCCGCGCGACCGCGCGAGCGGCGTCCACACGGACATGACGCGCACGTTTTGCATCGGCGAGCCGCCCGCCGAGCTCGTCGAGTGGCACAGCCTCTGCAAGGAGGCGCTCGATCGCGTCGTCGCCGCGATCGGGCCCGGCGTCAACGGCCGCGACCTGATGAAGATCGCCGCCGACCTCTTCGAGGGCCACGGGCACCCGACACAGTTCACGAAGACGCCAGGCACGGTGCTCGACAGCGGCTTCTTCCACAGCCTCGGCCACGGCGTCGGGCTCGAGGTGCACGAGCGCCCGACGCTCGGCCGGGTGGGCGACGACCTCGTGGAGGGCGACGTGATCGCGATCGAGCCCGGCCTCTACAGACCCGGCTTCGGCGGCGTTCGGCTCGAGGACTTCGCGATCGTCACGGCCGACGGCGTCGAGGTGGTCACGAACTACCCGTACGACCTCGCGCCGTAGCACCGGGCCGTGATGTCTAGACTCGCCTCGCCGATGCCGCGTCGAACGGAGGTGTAGAGGTGGCGAGCGAGACGAGCCAGCACGCGATCGACACGATGCTCCTCGAGGAGCGTCGCTATCCGCCGCCTCCGGAGTTTGCCGCAAGAGCGAACGCGCAGCCCGAGATCTACGATCAGCCGTTCGAGGCGTTCTGGGAGCGTGAGGGCCGAGAGCGCTTGACCTGGTTCGAGCCGTTCACGGAGCTGTACGAGTGGGAGCCGCCGTATGCGAAGTGGTTCCTCGGCGGCAAGCTCAACGTCTGCTTCAACTGCGTCGACAGGCACGTCGAGGCCGGTGACGGAGACAGGGCCGCCTACCACTGGGACGGCGAGCCGGCGGACGAGCGGCGGACGATCACATATGCAGATCTCCAGCGCGACGTCGTGCGCTTCGCGAACGCGCTCAAGTCGATCGGCGTTCGCAAGGGAACTCCGGTTGCGATCTACATGGGGATGGTGCCGGAACTGCCGGTCGCGATGCTCGCGTGCACGCGTCTCGGCGCGCCGCACACCGTCGTCTTCGGCGGG
>DASSGL010000185.1:0-2518 GCA_035693525.1 Gaiellaceae bacterium
GTCGTCGACCCTCGCCGAGACTGCGAGCTCCGCGCCGGTCTCCAGTTGCGCGTGCACGCCGCAGACGTCGCCGACGACCTCGAGCAGACGCGCACGAGGCGAACGGTTCACGAGGTGCGAGGCCTCGAGCCGCCTCGCGTAGACCTGACGCCACGTCAGCGTGCGCATGCGGCGAAGATACGCGCATCGCCGTCCTCCCCGACTATCCCTTCGCGTCGCATGGCCTCGATGTCGACGGTCTCGCGATGCACTACGTCGACGAGGGCAGCGGTGACCCGGTTCTCCTTCTGCACGGCGAGCCGACGTGGTCCTTTCTCTGGCGGAAGATCGTGCCGCAGCTTCCGGGCCGCGTGCTCGCGCCCGACCTGATCGGGTTCGGGCGCTCGGACAAGCCTGTCGATCCAAGGTGGTACACGTACGAGAACCACGTGCGATCGATCGCGCGTCTCGTCGAGGAGCTCGACCTGCGCGCGCTGACGCTCGTCGTCCACGACTGGGGAGGCCCGATCGGCTTGCGCGTGGCGGTCGAGCACGAAGCTCGAGTCGACCGGCTCGTGATCCTCAACACGGGCATCGGAGCGGGCGCCGCGCCGAGCGAGACGTGGCTGCGCTTCCGGGCGGCGGTACGTGCGCAAGGCGGTGCCCTCGACATGGGCAGGCTCGTCGCCTCCGGGACGGCCCACGGGCTCGCCGAGGACGTCCGGGCGGCCTATGACGCGCCGTTTCCGACGCCGGAGTCGAAGGCCGGCGCGCTTGCCTTTCCGGAGCTCGTCCCGACCGAGCCCGACCACCCGAACGCGGCTCCCATGAACGAGGTGAAAGACGCCCTGCGCAGTTGGCGCAAGCCGACGCTCGTCGTGTGGGGCGTGGAGGATGCCGTGCTGCCGGTCGCGATCGCACACGGCTTCGCCGAGCTCATCCCGGGCGCGCTCGAGCCCGTGCTGATCGAGGGAGCCGCGCATTTCCTGCAGGAAGACCGGCCCGACGAGGTGGCCGGGGCGATCCGGACGTTCCTCGCCGGCTGATCGGCTCAACGACCGCGGCATCCCGGCCGATAAGCGGTGTGCGACCGTGTTCCTCCAGGCCCCAAGCCGCGAGGCCCGGGCCGCCGTGGCGTTCCTCGCCGGCGGTCTAGCGCTCGCCTGCCTGTACCCCACCCTCCCGCACGGAACCGCGCAGTCGGTCGTCTACGACGCCGTCGGCATCGTCTCGGCCGCCGCGATCGGCTGGGGCGCCCTCCGGAACCGCCCGAGCTTCCGGCTCCCGTGGCTGCTCTTCGCCCTCGGCAACCTGTCCTTCGCCGTCGCCGACGTCATCTTCAACGTGCTCGTCGACCCGCCGGTGCCGTCTGTCGCGGACGTCTTCTACCTCGGCGGGTACCCCCTGCTCGCGGCGGGGATCGTCCTCCTCGTCGTGCGTGCGGGAGGGCTTCATCGTGTGGCCGCGCTCGTCGACGCCGCGATCGTGACCGTCGCCTTCACCCTCGCGCAATGGGCGTTCGCGATCGACCGGATCGTGGACGGCGGCGGCTCCACGGCAACGCGTGCAGTCGACAGCGCCTATCCCCTGATGGACGTCCTGCTGCTCGCCTGCCTCGCCGGCTTCTTCATCACGGCGGCTTGGAGGACGCCCGCCTTCCTCCTGCTCGTCGCGAGCATCGGTTGCATGCTGCTGTCCGACGAGATCTACGCCATTACGTCCTACGTCAGCGGCGCCTGGCTCGACGTCGGCTGGCTTTGCTCGTACGTCCTCTGGGGCGCGGCGGCGCTCCATCCATCGATGCGCGCGCTGTCGCTCGAACGCGACCGGGAGCAGCCTCGCGTCGGGTGGTTGCGGTTCGTCCTTCTCGTCGCAGCCCTCGTCACCGCGCCGACCGTGCTGCTCGTCCAGCACCTTCGCCACGTCCACATCGATGTGCCCGCGGTGGCGATCGCCGCCGCGGTCGTGTCCGTCCTCGTCGTGCTTCGGCTCGCCGGGATCATGCGTGCGCTCGAGCGCATCAGAGTGCAGCTCCTCGAGGCCGACCGGCTCAAGGACGAGTTCGTCGCGCTCATCTCACACGACCTGCGTACACCGCTGACGTCGATCATGGGCTATACCGAGCTCGCTCTCGATCCTGAGCTCGAGCCTCTGCTCGACGACGAGCGGCGCGGCTATCTCGACGTGGTCTCGCGGAGCTCGGAGAGGCTTCTGCGGCTCGTCGACGACCTGCTCTTCGTCGCGCGGCTGCAAGCGGGACGGCTAGACCTCTCGCCGACGCTGCTCGACCTCTCCGAGCTCGCGCAGCAGGCGGCGCGTGAGGCACAGCGCCAGGCACACGCAAAGGGCGTCGAGCTCGTGTTCGACGGCCGTCCCGGCATCGAGGTCGACGCCGACAAGGGCCGGATGTTCCAGCTCCTCGACAATCTCGTCTCGAACGCGCTCAAGTTCACGCCGTCCGGCGGACGCGTCGAGATCAGCGTGGCGCAGAACGGGCGCGCCGTGCTCGAGGTGAGAGACACCGGCGTCGGGTTCACGC
>DASSGL010000186.1:0-2859 GCA_035693525.1 Gaiellaceae bacterium
ATGGAGAAAAGGCGAGGTCGGAGCGGACAATTCCCCCGTCGGAGGGAGCCGCCGGGGCGCCAGTATAGCCGTCGCCCGTCCACCGACTTTTCCACAGCCCCTCGCCTCGGAGGAAGGCGGGATCGCGGAGTTTCCCCCACCACTTTCCACAGCTGTGGAGGGCGTATGCAGGTCCAGGAAACACCTGCACAGTGGGCCTTTTTGCAGTGCTTTTGCTGGTTGGTATGCTCGCCGCTCGTGTCGATCGAGGGCTGAGAACAGGGGGCAGGGCGCGGGGTGGAGCACCAGATCGAGCTGACTGCCGAGAGCCTATGGGGCGAAGTCGCCGGTCGGCTCAGGGGGGCCCTGAACGACACGACGTACGGCACCTGGTTCGGCCAGGCACGCGGCCTCGAGCTCGACGGCGACCGTTTCGTGCTCGCCGTCCCGAACGACTTCACCCGCGACTGGATCGAGGGCCATTTCCTGGGGCTGATCGGCGCCGCGATCCGCGACGTGACGGGCGAGGAGCGCCCGATCGAGCTTCGGGTCGCAGACCTCACGGGCGCCGAGGAGCAGCGCTTCGAGCCGGCCATCTTCGCCGAGACCGAGGGGCACACGGTGCCGCCGGTGATCGCGATGCGGCACCAGAACCGCCCCGAGAGCGGCGGCTTCAACCTGAAATACACCTTCGACTCGTTCGTGATCGGCTCGTCGAACCGATTCGCGCACGCGGCCGCACTCGCCGTCGCCGAGGCGCCTGCGCAGGCCTACAACCCGCTCTTCATCTACGGCGGCACCGGCCTTGGCAAGACGCACCTGCTCCAAGCGGTCGCGCAGTACGTGAGCGAGCATTCGTCGGAGCTCTCCGTCCGCTACGTGACGAGCGAGACGTTCATGAACGACTTCATCAACTCGCTCCGCGACAAGCGCATCGAGGGCTTCAAGCAGCGGTACCGCGCCTACGACGTCCTGATGATCGACGACGTCCAGTTCTTCGAGCACAAGGAGCGGATCCAGGAAGAGTTCTTCCACACGTTCAACTCGCTCTACGAGGCCGGGTCGCAGATCGTGATGTCGAGCGACCGTCCGCCGCGCGACATCGCGACGCTCGAGGCCCGCTTGCGCAGCCGCTTCGAGTGGGGGCTCATCACCGACATCCAGCCCCCCGACCTCGAGACACGCATCGCGATCCTCCGCAAGAAGGTGAAGACCGACGGAATTCATGTTCCGGAGGGCGAGGTGCTGACGTTCATCGCCAGCCGCGTCTCGACGAACATCCGGGAGCTCGAGGGTGCGCTCACCCGGGTCGTCGCCTTCTCGTCGCTGACCGGACGCGTGATGTCGGTCGAGCTCTCCCAGGACGTCCTGAAGGACGTCTTCCCGCAGGGCGAGGCGGCGGAGGTCTCGATCAAGCGCATCCAGGATCTCGTCGCCGAGCGCTTCAGCCTCTCTCACGAGGAGCTCTGCGGCGACAAACGCTCTCAGAACATCGTCTACCCACGCCAGGTTGCGATGTACCTCTCCCGCGAGCTGACCGACTCGTCGTTGCCGAAGATCGGCAAGGAGTTCGGCGGCCGCGACCACACGACCGTTATCCACGCGACCTCGAAGATCGCCCGCCTGATTCGTGAGGACAGGTCTGTGTACAACCTCGTCCAAGAGCTGACCGCTCGTGTAAAGCAGGTGCGCTAGTCGATCTACCCTGTCGAAAGAGGCCGTGTCTCCACAACGCCTGTCCCGGTCGGATCTGGCTCAACCACGCCTCTTCGTACCGTCTTCCCCGTCGTCCACACTCCTACTACCTCTACAAGGAATTCATTCATGATCGAAACTGAAGTGGTGGTGGGCAGCGGGTTGAGGATCAATGTTCCGAAGGACGAGCTCGTCGCAGCGCTCGGCGTCGTCGGTCGCGCGGTCTCGCCGCGAACCTCCGTGCAGATCCTGTCCGGGATCCTGCTCGAGGCTCGCGAAGGCGAGCTTCGTCTCGCGGCCACCGACATGGAGCTCTCGCTTCGCGCCAACGTCGCCGCGCAGATCGACGGAGACGGCTCGATCGTCCTGCCGGGCAAGACGCTCGTCGACATCGCCCGCCTGCTCCCGTCCGACGAGGTGACGATCGAGCACAAGCCGACCGAGTCGGTCGTGCACGTGACCTCCGGAAGCGCGAGCTACACGCTGCACACGTACAACGCCGAAGACTTCCCCCGCCTCCCGGAGCTCGACGTCGTCGAGACGTTCTCGGTCGATCGCGAGTCGCTGCTCGAGACCATCACCCGCGTCGCGCGGGCTGCGTCGCGCGACGAGTCGAGGCCCGTGCTCACCGGCATCCTCGTCAGCTTCACCGGGGGCAAGCTCGTGATGGCGGCGACCGACTCGTACCGGCTCGCCGTGAAGGAGACGGATCTCGACGGCTCGCTGCCGGATCTCGAGGCGATCGTTCCCGGCCGCGCGCTGCAGGAGCTCGCCCGGATCGCCGGCAGCGGCGACACCGTCGAGGTCGGCGTGCACGAGAACCAGGTGCTCTTCTCGGTCGCGGGCGCATGGCTCACGACGCGCCGTATCGACGGCCAGTTCCCGAACTACCGGCAGCTCTTGCCCGAGCAGTTCGAGCACGAGCTGACACTGCCGCGCGGCGAGGTGCTCGAGGTCGTGCGGCGTGCGTCCGTGATGATCCAGCGCGCGACGCCGCTCCAGCTGCGCTTCGCCGAGGGCGAGCTCACGGTGCTCGCACGCACGCACGAGGTCGGCGAGTCCAAAGAGTCGATGCCGGTCGGCTACTCGGGTGACACGCTCGAGATCGGCTTCAACGCCGAGTTCCTGCGCGATGGGCTCGAGTCGATCGACGGCGACGACGTCCGCTTCAAGCTCATCAGCCCG
>DASSGL010000187.1:0-3578 GCA_035693525.1 Gaiellaceae bacterium
CCAGGCGCTCGCGAAGGGCATGCGCTTCGTGGGCGATCCGCGCGACGCCGCCACGGTCGAGCGGCTCGAGTCGTACAGCGGCGAGCACGGCATCTGGGAGTGCACGCGCTGCTTCTTCTGCAACGAGCGATGCCCGAAGGGCGTCGATCCGCGCGACGCGATCGCGAAGCTCGGCGCCGAGGCGATCTCGCACGGCATCGACCGCGACATGGGGGCGAAGCACGCCAAGTGGTTCATCCGCTCGACGGAGACGACCGGCTGGCTCCGCGAGACCGAGCTCGTGCCGAAGACTCAGGGCGTCGTCTCGTCGATCAAGCAGATGAAGTTCGCGATCAACCTCGCGAGGCATCAGAAGGCGGGGCTCGAGTTTCCGCCTCACGTCGCTCGTAGCGTCGACGAGGCGCGCAACCTGCACAAGCTCGTGCACGAGCAGGATCGACAGGGGATGCTCGGCCACGTTCAGGGTGAGCGCGCGCTCGCGAAGCTGGCGCACGGCTACGACGAGGGGCGCGACCCGTACGCGCCGGGCTCGTTCATGCGGCCGTACCTGCCGGGGGAGAACGACGGCGAGGTCGCGGGCGGGTCGAACGAAGGTCAGGGCAGCCTCACCCAGGCGGACGCAACGCCGGGTGCGGCTCCGACGCGAAAGCCGGAAGGAGGAGCGTGAGCACGAACGGGACGGAGCCGGACTTCAAGCGGGTCGCGTACTACAAGGGCTGTCTCGCATCGATGTCGGCGAAGGAGCTCGACACCTCGACGCAGGCCCTCGCGCCGCGCGTCGGGCTCGATCTCGTCGAGCTCGAGACGGTCACCTGTTGCGGCGCAGGCGACATCCACGAGGCGGAGCCGGACTACTACCTCCACCTGAACGCGCGCATCCTCGCGTACGCGGAAGCCGCCGGCTGCGACACGCTCCTCACGGTCTGCAACGTCTGCACGCTCAACCTGCGGCAGGCGAACTTCATGATCATGGGCGACGACGCTCTGCGTGCGCGCGTGAACGACAACCTGCGGAGCGTCGGGGTCCCCGCGTACACCACCGAGGTCGACGTCCGCCATCTGCTCTGGGAGATCGCCGAGGGCCCGGGCTACGAGAAGCTGAAGCTTGCGGCCCACAAGGGTCTCAAGGGCCTGAAGGTCGCGCCGTTCTACGGCTGCCAGATCCTGCGACCGTCGAAGCTCCTGGGCTTCGAGGATCCCGACCGCCCCTGGTCGCTCGAGCGCATCATCGAGGCGTGCGGCGGCGAGGCGATCGACTATCCCGCGAAGATCAAGTGCTGCGGCTTCCCGATCATCCAGGCGCGCGAGGAGACTGCCATGGGGGAGCTCATCCAGCCCGTCGAGCAGGCGATGGAGGCCGGCGCGGACGTCATGGTGACGCCCTGCCCGCTCTGCCACCTCTCGCTCGACGCCTGGCAGCAGAAGCTCGAGGCCGCGACCGGCCGGCGGTTCAACATGCCGGTCCTCCACCTCGCCCAGCTCGTCGGCGTCGCCGCCGGTCTCGAGGAGTCGGAGCTCCGGTTCAAGCGCCACATCGTCGATCCACGGCCCGCGCTCGAGAAGCTCCAGGTCTGAGAAGCGGAGGCGCAGGTTTCGCCGCTCGGAGGCGTCTCAAGAACGGAGGGGCGGATTCCGGCGCGGCTCTCTTCCAGCGCCGCGCCGGAAGTCCTCGGTCCTGGCTGACGGTCGGGGGAAGCGCGATCGGCGCCGCCCTCGGTTGGGGACTCGTCGAGGCCGGCTGGCCGCGCCTCCGCGAGCTCGAGCTCGAGCTCCCAGGGCTGCCGGACGAGCTCGACGGCCTCCGCATCGCGCACCTCTCGGACTTCCACCTCGGCGTGCCGTCGCCCGGCGTGCGGGCCGTCGAGCGCGCGGTCGCCTGGACCGCCGAGCGGCGCCCCGACCTCGTCGTCCTCACCGGCGACCTGCTCACGCGGCCGGCGGGCGAGCCGCGGCTGCGAAGGCTGGTCGAGCGGCTGCCGCAGCCCGCGTTCGCGGTGCTCGGCAACCACGACTTCGCGGTCGCGCGCGATCCCTTCGCTCGGCCGTCGCTGATCCGCGAGCTCGATCCGGTGCGCCTCCTGAAGGACGAAGGCGAGCTGCTCGAGCTGCGCGGACGGTCGGTGTGGGTCGCGGGCGCGGACCCGAGATCGCTCTTCCGGCGTCGCCGCGAGAAGCGGGATCCGAACGCGCTCTCACGCGACGCCGACCTCCGCATCCTGCTCTGCCATTTCCCGCGTCTCGTTGATCGGCTCGAGCCCGGCCGCTTCGATTTGGTGCTCGCGGGCCACATGCACGACGGGCAGATCACGCTCCCGTACCCCGGGGGGAAGGTGCGGCTCGCGCACCCCACGGCGGCCTATGCGAGCGGGGTCTATCGCTCGCGGGCCGGCGTGATGCACGTGTCGCCGGGGCTCGGGACGACGTTCGTCCCGTTCCGTTTCGGCGCGCGACCCGAGGCGACGGAGCTGGTGCTACGTTCGCCGCGATGACCGAGGGGCAGGCCTCGATCTCCGCGGAGATCATCGCTCGTTATGCCGCCGATGCCGCGGGCGAGGTCGAAGGCGTGCGCGCCCTTCCAGGGCGCAAGAGCGTCAAGGTCGAGGACGTGGAGGGGTCGGTGCGCATCGAGGTCCACGTCGTCGCGGATTGGGGGGCGTCGCTTCCTGATATCGGCGCGACGGTCCAGGCCCGGGTGCGCGAGTATCTGGCCAGCATGACCGACGTCCGTCCGCTCGTAGTGGACGTCGTCGTCGACGACGTGGGACCGGCGGCGTGACCCGCATCGCCGGGCTGACGGGCGCGACGCTTGAGACGGCTCCTGCCGTGTGTCACGAGTGCATCTTCTGGCAGTCGCGGACGGGTCGCTCGACCGACAAGCGGCGCTGGATCCGCGGCACCGAGGAAGAGTGGGGGGCGTGGGGGACCGTCTACTACGACGACGACCAGCGCCTGCTCGGCTCGATGCAGTACGGGCCGTCGGATCTCTTTCCACGCGCGGCCGAGCTGCCGGCCGGACCGCCGAGCCACGACGCGCTCCTCGTCACGTGCGCGTACCTCGTCGATCCGTCGAAGCCGTGGGTGATGCAGTCGCTCTTCCTGACGGCGATCGGCGATGCAAGAGACAAAGGCGCGCATGCGGTGGAGGCGTTCGCATACCGCTACGGCGACGAGCTGCCGACGGTCGAGCGCTTCCGCGTGCACAAGACGATCTTCCCGCGCGACTTCCTCGGCGACTTCGGCTTCATCACGAAGCGCGTCCAGGGCCGGGTCGAGCTCGCGCGTCTCGAGCTGGGCGGCCTCGTGCCGGTCGTCGAGGGCAAGCGCGAGCACGTCCTCCGCGTCGTCCGCGAGGCGTTCGTCCCCGCGCCCGCCCCGCAGCAGAACTAGCAATCTGGCGGGGCGCTCGCAACCTGCCTTCAGGCAGGTTGCGGTCGTAGCACCGTGCAGACGACGTCGACGACCGCAACCAGGCTGAAGCCGGGTTGCACCCTGGCGTGGCGCTCGCAACCTGCCTACAGCCCGGTTGCCGAGGCCACGGCGCCCACGGGGCTGACCTCGAGCGGCAGCACGGTGTGCTC
>DASSGL010000188.1:0-3506 GCA_035693525.1 Gaiellaceae bacterium
GCCGCGGCACCCGAAGGATGTAACGCCGACCCTGAACACGAGGACTGGGCCCAAGTGTCTCCGAGCGACCCGCCGACGAGGATGAAGGAGCCGAGCGTGAGCATGTACGCGTCCACGACCCACTGCTGGGCCGCGAGCCCACCGCCGAGGTCGCGCTGGATCGGAGGGAGCGCGACGTTCACGACGGTCGCGTCGATGAACACGATCGACGAGCCGAGTATCGTCGCGATGAGCGTGAACCGCGCGGAGGCAGCCACCCTGAGCGGCACTCCAGCATGAACCGTTCCGACCACTTCCCCGAAGAACGAGGGGTGAGCGAATCCGAGCCGAAGCGCTACGGCCGCGGTCTCTTCCTTGCAACGGTCGCGGGCGGGCTCTCGTCGCTCGTGTGGGGGAGGCCGGTCTGGAGCCGCGTCTCGGCCGCTCTCGCACCGATCGATCAGCTCGTCCCGTTCGTGCCGACGAGCGGGTGGCGCATCTACACCGTCTCGGGCTCGATGCCGACCTTCGACGCCGCGACGTGGCGGCTGCACGTCGGCGGCCTCGTCGAGAACGAGCTCGACCTCGACTACGAGCACCTGCGCGGGCTGCCGCGCGCGACCCAGGTCTCCGACTTCCACTGCGTCACCGGCTGGACGGTGAGAAACGTTCGCTGGACCGGCGTCCGCTTGGCCGACGTCTTCGCCGGCGCGCGTCCGACGGCCCACGCCCACGCGCTGCAGCTCACCTCGGCGGAGATCCCGTACGTCGACTATCTGACGATGAAGCAGGCGCTCCTGCCCGACGTCATGCTCGCCTACGAGATGAACGGGAGGCCGCTTCCTCGGGAGCACGGCGCGCCGCTGCGGCTCGTGATCCCGGAGATGTACGGGTACAAGAACGTCAAGTGGCTGAGCCGGATCGACCTCGTCGCCAAAGCGGAGGCCGGTTACTGGGAGAACCTCGGGTACGACCGGGACGCATGGGTCGGCCGCTCGAACGGGTACTAGCGCCGTCGTGAGCTGGGTCCGTCGCTTCTCGCGCACCGAGCGCACGCTCCACTGGGTGAACGCGGCCGGCTTCCTGTTGCTGGTCGCGACGGGGCTCATCCTCTACCTGCCCAGCCTCTCGACTCTCGTCGGCCGGC
Source organism: Gaiellaceae bacterium (assembly GCA_035693525.1). GTDB lineage: Bacteria > Actinomycetota > Thermoleophilia > Gaiellales > Gaiellaceae > Palsa-739. Next base: position 1,127 of record DASSGL010000188.1, read on the forward strand.
GGCCGCTCGTGAAGGACGTGCACTTCTGGGGCGGCGTCGGCTGGATCTCGGCGCTCGCCCTCGTTGCGCTCCTCGGCGACCGGCGCGGCCTCCTGAGGACGGCACGCGACCTCGAGCGTCTGACGCCGAGCCGCTTCAACGTCGGACAGAAGGTCAACGCGCTGCTCTCCGCCGCGTTCGCGATCCTCTTCCTCGTCTCGGGGTTGCTGCTCTGGCTCGGGGAGCGCGACACCCGTTTCCGGTTCGCCGGCACGGTGCTCTTGCACGACGGTCTTCTCTACGCGTCGCTCGTGCTCCTCGCCGGCCACCTCTACCTCGCGGTGATCCACCCCGCGACGCGGCATTCGCTGCGCGGGATGACGACGGGCAAGGTCAGCGAGGAGTGGGCGCGGCGCCACTATCCGCGCTGGTTCGGATAGCGGCTGCAACGGCGGAGGCCCGCGCGATGCGCGGGCCTCATGTCGCCGGGGGGAGGGGCTTTGCGTTACGAGGGCCGGACGCCGAGCGTGACCGTGACCTTCTGGGTGGAGCCGTCGCGAGTGAGCGTCACCGTGATCTTGTCGGACGGCTTGTGCGCCCCGACTGCCGCCGTCAAGTCGTCCGCGCTCGCGACCGCGTTGCCGTCGATCGCCGTGATCACGTCTCCCGCCTTCAGGCCGGCCGTCTCGGCGGGCGAGCCGCTGACGACGGATGTGATCTGTGCGCCCGAGGTCGACGCGTCACCCACCCGGATCCCGAGGTAGGCGTGCTGCACCTTGCCTCCGGCGATCAGCGTGTCGGCAACGCTCTTCGCAGCGTCGGACGGGATTGAGAAGCCGACGCCGTCGTTGCCGCCGGAGTCGCTCTCGATCTGGGCGTTGACGCCGATCACCTGCCCGCTCATGTCGAGCAGCGGGCCGCCGGAGTTGCCGTGGTTGATCGCCGCGTCCGTCTGGATCGCGCCCGAGATCGAGTAGTTGTTCGGCGCCGTGATCGTGCGATTGAGCGCGCTGACGATGCCGGACGTCATCGTCTCCGGGAGGCCGAACGGGCTGCCGATCGCGGCGACCGTCTGGCCGACCTGCACGCTGTTGGACTCGCCGAACGACAGCGGATGGAGTGCGGACGAGTCGACGTTGACCTTGATCACTGCGATGTCCGTCGAGTCGTCGCTTCCTACGAGGGTCGCAGTCGCAGTCTTGCCGGTCTGGAAGCGCACCTTGATCGAGCTCGCGCCGTCGACGACGTGCGCGTTCGTCACGATGTCGCCGTTCGTGTCGACGACGAACCCGGTGCCTTCGGCCTGGCTCGCGCCTCCGCCGGGAGCGGCGTTCGACGAGCCGCTGGTGGTGACGGTGATGTCGACGACTCCAGGAGCCGCCTTCTTGTAGAGGGCGGTGAGCGAGTCGGTCGACGAGGCGACCGTCTGCGCTGCGGACTGCGCCGGCACGGACGCGACCACCGTGGGTTGGTCGCTCGAGCCTGACGTGGCGGCGTAGATGGCCGCGCCGGCGCCGCCGCCGAGCGCCAGTGCGGCTCCGATCGGGGCGATTCTGCGAACGAGAAGCTGTCTGTTCATCGAGTCGTTGCTCCTAAGTCTCAGCGGGGGTGTGGGAGCACTGTGCCCACGGTGGTTAGGAGCCGGATGAGAGACCTTGAAGGGCTGGTTAAGAATGCCCGACTCGCGCTCGAGCGCTGCTCCCCGCGGCCGGTCAGAGGCGCCTAGTCGAGCCCCGACCGCAGCGTTGCGACGTAGTCGCGGAGCGCTACCGGCCCGTCCTCTGCGACCTCGACGGCCCGCGAGCCGACGACGACCCCGTCCGCGAGCTCTGCCGCAGCGCGGGCGTGAGCGGGTGTCGAGATGCCGAAACCGGCATAGAGCGGAACGTCGACGAGCCGGCGCGCACGCTCGACGAGACCCGCGAGCGCAGGGGAGAGGTCTCCGCGCGCACCAGTCGTCCCGGTCAGCGTCACGAGGTAGAGCCATCCGTCCGTCTGCGCTCCCGCGTATCTGATCCGCTCGTCGGTCGAGGTCGGGGCGACGAGCTGGACGCGGCGCACCTCGGGCCTCTCGCCCGCGGGCAGGTCGGCGACGATCATGCTCGTCCCGCCCGCGACGGCGAGGTCGGTTGCGAATCGCTCCCACCCGTAGGCCTCGAGGATGGACGAGTACGTCATCGGCACGAGCGGGACGCCGTCGACGAGCTCGCGCGTTCGGGCGAGGACGTCGAGGCAGGCGCGCGTGCGCATGCCGCGCTTCAGCGCGCGCTCCCCGGCGCGCCGGATCACCGGTCCGTCGGCGAGCGGATCCGAGAAGGGGAAGCCGATCTCCACGATGTCCGCGCCGCCGTCGACCGCCGCGCGTGCGAGCTCCGGTGTCTCGGGCTCCGCCATGAGATAG
>DASSGL010000189.1:0-12111 GCA_035693525.1 Gaiellaceae bacterium
GCACTGGTCTCGCGGCGCGCCTATCGGCCCGCCTGGTCGCGTGAGGAGGCGCTCGCGCTCCTGCACGAGGAGTCGTACATCGCGTTCGATCCGCGCTGCGTCGCCGCGCTCGAGCGGATCGTCTCCCCGCGTACGGCTGCGGCCGCGGAAGTCGTGCTCACAAGCGCTTCGCCAGCGCCGAGTGCGCGATGACGAGCGCCGGCTCGCGCTGCATGAGCGAGAGGTAGCGCCGCCCGAACGGCGTGTCCTGCTTCGGCGGCAGGAGCAGCTCACGCGCACGTTCCCGGACGTCGATCGCCTCGTCGTCCTCGTGCGGATCGAGGGCGAGCACGAGCTCGGTCAGGGGCTTGAGCCACGCGTAGCGCAACGGGTCGGAGACGATCTGGAGGAATTCCGCCGAGGACACCGGGCCGTGGATGCGCTCGACATTTCGCCGTTCCGCGTCGAGCACTGCCTTGTGGAGCGCTAGCAGCGGAGCGCGGAGATCGTCGGGACCGGCCACGCCGCGATTGTCGCTAACCGAAACGACTCAGGGCCTGCTCGAGTCAACGCCCGAGGTGCCGGATCAGGCGTTACGGATGTCGCCTTTCCTGCATGATGCGAGCCATGGGAACGGGACTCGCACACGCAGTCGATGCGAACGCGGCGCGCATCGTCGGCGAGACGCTGCGCACAGCCGGCTACACCGAGGCGGCGATCTCCGCGATGCTCGGGGACGACGCGTACTCGGCGCGGCAGAAGGACATGCCGGTGATGCTGCGCCAGATTCCCCAGAACCGGCTCGGTACCGTCGTGCGTGCGTTCTTCCTGATCCAGCCGGTCACCGTCGCCGAGCTCGAGCGCGCGATCGGTGAGCGCGGTGTCGCAGCGCTGGAAGCCGCCGGCGTGGCCGCGGTGGGAGACGAGGTCGTGCCCCGGCTGCGCATCCTCCCCGTCGCCGATCTCTTCGTCGCGTCCGACGACGATCCGACACGCACGGGCGACTTCCCCCCGGACTTCGTCGCGGCGTACACGGCTGCCACCCGCCTGTGCGACGCACTGACGCCGCGACCGCAGGTCGACCGCGCGCTCGACGTCGGGACAGGGAGCGGCGTGCACGCCTTGCTGGCCGCGCGTCACGCACGCGAGGTGATCGCGACCGACGTGAACGAGCGTGCGCTCGCCTATACGGAGCTGAACGCGGCGCTGAACGGCCTCCGCAACATCGAGTGCCGGAACGGCAGCCTGTTCGAGCCGGTGGAGGGCGAGTCGTTCGACCTGATCACCTGCAACGCGCCGTACGTCGTCTCGCCCGAGAGCCGCTGGGCGTACCGTGACGGCGGCTTCGCGGCCGACGAGCTCTCGCAGCGCGTCGTCATGACCGCGTCCGAGCACCTGCGCGACCACGGCTATGGGACGCTCCTCGTCTCGTGGCTGGGACCTGACGCCGAAGCGCCGGACGAGCGCGCGCTCGACTGGGCGGACGCCACCGGCTGCGACTCGTGGATCCTGCCGATCTGGGGCGGCGACCCGCTGACGCACGCCGCGACGTGGAACGACCATCTGGCGGACGACCCGCAGGCGTACGAGGCGGCGCTCGAAGATTGGACGGGCTATCTCGCAGAGCTCGGCATGAACTGGGTCAGCGAGGGCGGGATCCTTCTGCACCGGCGCGACGGCGCGTCGCACACGTCGCGCATCGACCAGGTCGAGGAAGACGATCTCGAGGATGCCGGCGACCAGATCCTGCGAGCGTTCGACTCGCGAGCGGCGCTCGTCGAGATGGAGAGCGACGACGAGCTGCTCGACACCAACATCTCGGTGGCGGGGCCGGTGCGGCTCGAGCTCTCGCTCGAGCCGGACGGGACGGGCAGCGTCGTCGTGGGTGCGACCGTCGACCTCGACGAGGGCACCCATCCGTCGCTCGACGTCAGCTCGGACATGGTCGAGGTGATCGCCGCGCTCGACGGCGCGCAGCGCTACGGCGAGGTGATCGAGTCGGTCGCGTCGAGCCTCGACTTCACTCCGTCGGAGACCCAGAAGCTCCGCCGCGAGGCGCTCGAGGTCGGCCGGGAGCTGCTCGAGCTCGGCGCGTTCTGCTTCGAGCGAGAGGTCGAACCAGAATGACGCTCGTCGAGCGGGCGCGACAGGCGAGTGCTGCGCAAGGACGCAGGGAGCGCCGATAGCCGAGCTATCGGCGCGACCGCGGACCCGGCGATGCGCCGCCTAGCGCGGCCGCGCGACACAGTCGCTCATTCTGGTTCGGCCTCTAAGAGGCACGATTGAGCCATGGGCAACGCCCTGGTGTTCCTCGGCGTCTCCGCGCTCGTGATCGTCGTGCCCGGCCAGGACACCGCGCTCACGATCCGCAACACGCTGCTCGGCGGCCGCGGCAGGGGCGTGGCGACGGCCGCAGGCGTCGCGACGGGGCAGGCGGTCTGGACGACGGCAACGGCGTTCGGGGTCGGCGCGCTGCTCGTCGCGAGTGAGCCCGCCTTCGAGGCCGTGCGGCTCGCAGGTGCCGCCTACCTCGTCTGGCTCGGAGCCCGGGCGCTCTGGAGCGTGCTGCGGCGCTCGGGCCCGCCCCGGCGCTTTACGCGTTCGGCCCAGGGCGTGCACACCGCGTTTCGTCAGGGACTGCTCAGCAACCTCGGCAACCCCAAGATGCTCGCGTTCTTCACGAGCCTGCTGCCGCAGTTCGGCACCTCGAGCCCGGGCCTCCTCGCGTACGGCCTTGTCTTCTGCTCGCTCACCTTCGTCTGGTTGAGCTCGTACGCACTCGCCGTCGCCCGCGCACGCAGGCTCCTCGACCGCGCGCGGGTCCGCCGGGCGATCGACGCGGTAACCGGCGTCGTCCTCGTGGCCTTCGGTCTCAGGCTCGCTACGGAGCACCGTTGATGGAGCCGGTGCGCATCGACAAGTGGCTCTGGGCGGCGCGCTTCTACAAGACCCGAAGCGCGGCAACGGACGCTGTGCTCGGCGGGCGCGTGCACCTGAACGGTGCACGTGTGAAGCCGTCGAAGGACGTGCGTCTCGACGACACGATCGAGCTGACGATCGGTGCGACTCGCTGGACGGTCCTCGTCACGGGCCTCAGCGAGCGGCGCGGGCCGGCGAGCGTCGCAGCGACGCTCTACTCAGAGACGGCGGAGTCGCTCGAGGCACGCGAGCGGCAGGCGATCGAGCGGCGGACGGCGCGGCCGCTCGGTGCCGATCTCGGCGCCCGGCCCACGAAGCTCGACCGCCGCCGGCTCGAGGCCCTGCGCCGCGCACAGCGACGCGATGCTTGACCTCTCGCCGCAACGCGGCGAGCTCGAGTCGATCGAGGTCGCGCCGCCCGAGGAGTTGCGAGCGGTGCAGCTCGACCGCCTGCAGTGGACGCTCCGGCACGCCTACGAGAACGTGCCGCTCTACCGCTCGCGCTTCGACGAGCTCGGCATCCGCCCCGACGATTGCCGCTCACTCGACGATCTCCGCCACTTTCCGTTCACGGTCAAGTCCGACCTCCGTGACACGTATCCGGACGGCATGCTCGCCGTCCCGCGCGAGGGTCTGACCCGCATTCACGCCTCGAGCGGCACCACCGGCCGCCCCACCGTCGTCGGCTATACGCAGCGCGACGTCGACACGTGGTCTGACCTCGTCGCACGCTCCATTCGAGCCGCGGGCGGCCGTCGCGGCGACCGCGTCCACGTCGCGTACGGCTACGGCCTCTTCACGGGAGGCCTCGGAGCGCACTACGGCGCGGAGCGGCTCGGCTGCACGGTCGTCCCCGTCTCCGGCGGCATGACGGAGCGCCAGGTGCGCCTCATCGTGGATCTCGAGCCCGACGTCATCATGGTCACGCCGTCGTATCTGCTCGCCATCCTCGACGAGCTCGACCGTCAGGGCATCGACGCGAGAGCCTGCTCGCTGAAGGTCGGCATCCTCGGCGCCGAGCCCTGGACAGAGGAGATGCGGGCCGAGATCGAGCAGCGCCTCGACATGCATGCCGTCGACATCTACGGCCTCTCCGAGGTGATGGGGCCCGGCGTGGCGAGCGAGTGCGTCGAGACGAAAGACGGCCTGCACGTCTGGGAGGACCACTTCTATCCCGAGATCGTCGATCCGGTCACGGGCGCGCCCGTCGCCGACGGCGAACGCGGCGAGCTCGTCTTCACGACGCTGACGAAGGAGGCATTGCCGGTCGTCCGCTACCGGACACGCGACCTCACGCGCCTGCTTCCGGGCACTGCACGCACGATGCGCCGTATGGAGCGGATCGCCGGCCGCACCGACGACATGATCATCCTGCGCGGCGTGAACCTGTTCCCGACGCAGGTCGAAGAGCTCATCCTGCGTGTCGACGGCCTCTCGCCGCACTTCCAGCTCGTGCTCTCGCGGCCGCGCCGCCTCGACGAGCTGACGGTGCGCGTCGAGGCTCGGCCCGGCGCGGCAGGCGCGGAGCAGCGAGACGAGTGCGCGAGGCAGCTCGCCACGCTGCTCAAGGAGAACGTCGGCGTGACGGTCTCGGTCGACGTCGTCGAGCCGGACGTCGTCGAGCGCTCCGCCGGGAAGGCGCAGCGCGTCCTGGATTTGCGGAGTTAGAGGCTCTCACACAATGAGCGATTGTGTCGCCCGGCCGCGCTCGGCGGCACGCTGCGGCGTCCTCAGTCGGGCCGATAGTGCCACTATCGGGCCTCCCTGCGTCCTTGCAGCGCACTCGCCGATCACGCCCGGATCGACGAACGTCATCGTGTGAGAGCCTCTTAGCCCTCTGCGCCCGCCGCCTCGAGGGCGCCGGCGTGCTCGGTCGCGGCGCTCTCGCGGAAGAACAGAGCGCCGACGACCGCTGCGGCGAGCGCGAAGAGCGCGCCGACGACGAACGCGAGGTGATAGCCGCCGACGAGGGCGGTGAGCTTGTCGTCCCCGCCCGCGGCCAGGGTGTCCGTCCGCGCCGCGGCGATGCTCGCGAGCACCGCGAGGCCGAGCGCTCCGCCCATCATGAAGGCGGTGTTGACGACCCCCGAGGCGAGACCCGACTCGGTCGGCGCGACATCGCTCATCGCGGCGAACAGGAGCGGGTTGAACGCCATGCCCGCGCCGATCCCCAGCAGGATCATGCTGGGGAGGACGTCGACCGCGAAGCTTCCCTCGACCGGCGCGCGCACGAAGAGCGCGAGCCCCACGGCGGCGAACAGGAGCCCGACCGCGAGCGGCCGCCGTACGCCGAAGCGCATGACGAGCTTGGCCGAGAGCCCGATCGAGAACGCGCCCATGATGATGTTCGCAGGCAGGAACGCGAGGCCCACCTCGAGCGGGCTGTACCCGAGCACGAGCTGCAGGTAGAGCGCCGAGAGGAAGAACCACGCGAACATCGCAGCGGCCCACAGGACGCCGACCACGTTGGCGGTCGCGAGATTGCGCAGCTTGAAGAGAGCGAGCGGCACGAGCGGCGTCGAGATCCTCGACTCGAGCACGAGGAACGAGGCGAGCAGGACGGCCGCCGCGGCGAGCAGCCCGAGGGTGCGACCCGAAGTCCAGCCGACGTCGTTGCCGTTCACGATCGCATAGACCGCGAGCATCAGCGACGACGTCACGAGGATCGCCCCGGCGACATCGACGCGGCCGCCGGCTGCGATGCCCGGCGACGCCGGAAGCAGCCGCAACGAGAGCGCGTAGACGAGCACGCCGATCGGGAGGTTGACGAGGAAGATCCAGTGCCAGGAGAGCGTGTCCGTGAGCACCCCGCCGAGCAGTACGCCGATCGTGCCGCCACCCGACATCACGAACCCGAAGACGCCCATCGCCTTCGCGCGCTCACCGGCCTCGGTGAAGAGGTTCATGATCAGCGAGAACGCGACGGCGGAGACGACCGCACCGCCGATTCCCTGAATCGCCCGTGCGGTGACGAGCACACCTTGCGAGGTCGCGAGCCCGCACGCGAGCGACGAGAGCGTGAAGAGCGAGATGCCGAGCAGGAAGAGCCTGCGCGAGCCATAGAGGTCGCCGAGCCGGCCGCCCAGAAGCAGGAAGCCGCCGAAGGTCAGCAGGTACGCGTTCACGACCCATGCGAGCGAGGTCTCCGAGAAGCCGAGATCGTTCCGGATCGACGGCAGCGCCACGTTCACGATCGTGGTGTCGAGGACGATCATCAGGTCCCCGAGGCAGAGGACGATGAGTGCGAGCCAGCGTGCGCGAGATGTGAGTTCAGTCGTCATGTCTCGTTCGACCGTAGCGGCGCCGAGAATTCATCGGTCGGCCGTGTAACCAGGTTGCAACCTGGTTGCGGCTGTTTGGAATGATCGTCACATGCGACCTCTCACGGCGGCGCCGATGAGTTTTCGTAGCCGAACCGGTCTTTCTGCTCGATGGAGTCGATCGCATTCGCGGTCACAGGTCCCATCGCCCGCGGCGACCTGCCCGGACTGTGCGACCGCGTCTGCCGGCTGCTTGGCGAGAGCCGGCCGGGCGTCGCGTTCTGCGACGTCGTCGACGTGCCCGTGGATGCCGTGACGGTCGACGCGCTGGCGCGCCTTCAGCTCGCGGCCCGCGGCTACGGCTGCCGGGTGCGCCTCCGCAACGCGTCGGCCGAGCTGCTCGACCTCGTGGCCTTCATGGGCCTGGAGGACGTCCTGCCGGACTAGCCGTCGAACTGCAGAGGCAGCCCGAAGAGCGGGAAGAGCGTCTCGGTGTCGAGGAAGAACGTCAGCTCGGCGATGCCATCGCCTTCGAGCCGCACGACCTGGAGCGCCCACGGCTCGAAGCCGCCGTTCGAGCTCGGCTTGTACTGCCCGAACGCGGGAGCGCCGTTCGCAGCCTGCGTCGGTATGACGCGCGAGCCGCGGCAGCCGATCCCCGGTCCGAACCACCACGTGAAGATGTCGTCGCGCCCCCTCAACCAGAGGTCGTACGGCGGCATCGACTGCGTCGCATCCTCGTGGATGAGCGACGTCAGCGCGTCGATGTCGTAACGCTCGAACGCCTCGACGTACCGTGCGAGGAGCGCCTGTTCGTCCTTCCCGAGCTCGCCGGCCTCCGCGCCGTCGCCCACGTCCATCGCCCCGATGGTCGCGCGGGCTCGCTGCAACGCGCTGTTGACGGACGCGACGCTCGTCTCGAGCAGCTCCGCCACCTCGCTCGCGTGCCAGCGAAGGACCTCGCAGAGGATCAGGACAGCGCGCTGCCGCGGCGGCAGGTGCTGAAGGGCCGCGACGAACGCGAGCTTGATCGTCTCCTTCGTCACGGCGACCTCCGCCGGATCGGCTTCGGCCGGGACGACGAGCGCGTCGGGCACCGGCTGGATCCAGGTCACCTCCGGCAGCACGTTGAGGTTCGACTCGATCGGCTCGCGCGCCGGCCCGAGGTCCATCGGCCTTGCACGGCGTTCCTTGCCGTTCAGCATGTCGAGCGAGACGTTCGTCGCGATGCGGTAGAGCCACGACCGGAGCGCGGCACGGCCCTCGAAGCGCTCGAAGCCGCGCCAGGCGCGGATCATCGTCTCCTGCACCGCGTCCTCGGCGTCGAACGGCGACCCGAGCATCCGGTAGCAGTACGCGGTCAGCTCGGAGCGGTGTTGCTCGAGCCGGCTCTCCAGCTCGCCGCGGCTGGGCTTCGTCGTCAGCGAATCGGCCACCGCGGACCATCGTACGCGGCCCGCGGCGAGCTTCGCCAGCCCCACGCGCGCCCGAAAAACTCGTCCATATGTGACCGATGAGTTCTGGGTCTGGGGCCGGTCCAAGGGTAAGACTCCAGGACAACGTCCCAGACCGGAGGTGACTGGCATGCCGCAAACCGTTCTGCTCGTCGGAACGCGCAAGGGGTTGTTCATGCTCGAGAGCGACGGCGATCGGCGCGACTGGGAGGTTCGCGGCCCGTTCTGCGAGGGCTGGCCGATCTACCACGCCGTGCGCGACGACGAATCGGGCGCGGTCTACGCGGCCGCCGCGAGCGAGTGGCACGGCGCGGGCGTGTGGCGAAGCACGGACGACGGAGCGACCTGGGAGCTCTCGAGCGAGGGGCTCGCATACGCGGACGGCGACCTCAAGCTCTCGAAGGTCTCGAGCCTGAGCGCGAGGCACGGCCGCGTGCTGGTCGGCGCCGAGTCGTGCGGCCTCTTCGAGAGCAGCGACGGCGGGAAGACGTGGTCGCTCCTCAGCACGCTCGACGGCCAGCCGCATCGCGAGCTCTGGAACGACCCGGCGAACCAGCCGCCCGGGCACCTCGGCCTCTCGGCGATCGCGCAGCATCCCGAGGACGCGTCGCGCTTGTGGGTGATCATCCAAGGTCACGGGCTCTTCGAGACCGACGACGACGGCGCCTCGTGGACGCCGCGGAACCGCGGCCTCCGCGCCGAGTGGCCGCTCGACAACCCCGAGGTCGGCTTCTGCGTGCACAAGGTCTGCTTCGCTCCCGGGCTCGACCGCATGTACCAGCAAAACCACTGCGGGATGCACAGAAGCGACGACGGCGGCCAATCGTGGACCGAGATCAGCGAGGGATTGCCTTCCGACTTCGGATTCGCGGCGGCGGCCCACCCGCACGACCGCGACACGTTCTATGTCATCCCGGTCGACCCCGGTCACGGGCGCGTGATGCACGACGGCAAGGCGGCCGTCTGGCGGACGCGCGATGCCGGGAGCTCGTGGCAGCGGCTCGACCGCGGCTTGCCGCAGCGCGATGCGCACATCGGCGTCCTGCGCGAAGGGCTCGCGATCGACTCGACCGACGTGCCCGGCCTCTACTTCGGCACGAGCACCGGCCAGGTCTTCGCAAGCGTCGACGAGGGCGAGAGCTGGAACGAGATCGCGAGCTACCTGCCGTCGATCTCGTCCGTCGAGGTCGCCGTCGCCTGATGGCCGACCTGCACCTCCCGACGACGCTCCTGCCGCTCTTCAGCGGCCTGCCGCGCCGGGTCGAGGTCGAAGCGTGCACGGTCGACGAGGCGATCGGTCGGCTCGACGAGCGCTGGCCGGGTCTCCGCGACCGGCTCTGCGAGCCCGGCCCGTCGATCAGACCGCACATCCACGTCTACGTCGATCGCGAGCGCGCGTCGCTCGACACGGCAGTCGAGCAGCGCTCGCGCATCGACGTGATCGCAGCGATCAGCGGCGGTTAGCGCTTCGGCGGGCGTGGCCGGCTGACTGTGACGCCTACCGGGCCTGGCCGGCGAGGCCGAGCCTCACGGCCTTCGCGCTCGCCTCGGCGCGGGTACGGACGGCGAGCTTTCGGAGCACCGCCGCCACGTGATGGTCGACGGTGCGCGCGGAGAGGACGAGCCGCTCGGCGATTTCGCCGTTTCGCAGCCCTTCGGCGACGAGCCCGAGCACCTCGAGCTCTCGTCGTGTGAGCCCCGCCGGGTTTTCCCGCGTCGAGGGCCGCGGTCCACGCGGCACCCCGCGCGCGCCTCGCTCGCGCAGGCGACGGGTGACCACGGCCGCCGCCGACCTGGCTTCGAGGCGCTGCAGGTCGTCGAGCGCGCGCCGCAGCTGCTGCACGTCTTCGGACTGCGCCCGTGCGAGCGCGGCCTCGTACGGGCAGCCGAGCTCCGCCCAGCGGTCGGCCGCCTCCACCGGGGCGCCTCCGAGCTCGAGTGCGAACCGCTCCGCCGCAACCTCCGCGACGCCGGCGTCGAGGCCGGCGCGGACGCGCCACACCGCGAGCTCGCCGACGAGCCGGTCGGACGACAATTCGAGCGCAAGCGCGAGCGGCGCGTCCGTCGCGGCGGCGACGGCATCCCATTCCCCGTCGAGCCACGCCGCCTCGGCTCTCGCTGCTGCGACCGGGCCCATCCGGGGCAGCTCTCCGGTCGGCTCGGCCAGAGCCCACGCCTCGTCGAGCGCCTCCCACTCGCCCGGATCGCCGCGGCGTGCCCTGAGCAGGCCGAGGACGACGAGCGCGTTGATGCGCGGCGTCGTCGACGTGCGCGGGATCCGCAGCACCGTGGAGGCGAGCTCCGCAGCTTCGGACCAGTTCCCCTCGTCGAGCTCGAGACGCGCGCGGTACGCGAGGAAGTACAGGCGGTGGAGCTCGAGGCCGCGCTCGCTGCAATAGGCGTGTCCTGTCTCCAGGTATCGCCTGGCTTCGGCGCACCGACGCGCCTCGAGCGCGATCGCCGAGAGCGTCAGGAACGCGGATGCCGCACGGACGGAGAAGCCTTCGCGAACGGCCCGCTCGAGGTTGCGCTCGAGCATCGCACCATCTCCGCTGCACGCTGCGACGGAGAGCTCCGCGTAGAGCGCGACCTCGGTCTCGCCGAAGCGCTCGGCGAGCACGAGCCCGCGTGTCCCCCACCTGACCGCCTCGTCCGCCCTCTCCGCCACGGCTGCCAGGAACGCGAGGTTCGCGTACGCCGCGCCGAGCTCGCGGCTGGGCGGCAGGCTCTCGAGCAGAGCGACCGATTCTCGCCCGGCACGGTTCGCCTCTTCGATCCGGCCGGGGCACCAGAAGAACTCGGACAGCCGGCGAAGCGCGTCGCCCTCCTTGAGCATGTCACCGAGGGCCCGCCTGCACTCGACGGCCTGCTGGAGCGCCGCGATGCCGTCGTCGTACTGGTCGGTGACGAAGCACTCGGCGGCCCGACGCTCCAGGAGATCGGCGCGCTCGTCGCGCGAGATGCGATCGCCGAAGCGGAGTGCCCGGGCGTACTGCGCTGCGGCTTCACGGTGCGCTCCGAGGGCGGTTGCGCGCTCGGCTGCGGCGACGGCATAGCGCAGGACGGCGTCCGCGTCGCCCGCCTCCTCGCCGTGATGGGCGAGCCGGGCGAGGTCGAGGGCGCCGCCCGCCGGCGCGGCGAGCGCTTCGAGCGCGCGCCGGTGCAGGGCGACCTTCCGGTCGAGCACGATCGCGTCCTCGATCGCGAGCCGCGCCAGCTCGTGTCGGAACCCGACGCTGCCCGACTCGGCGGTGAGCATCCCCGAGGCGAGGCACTCGTCGAGGCGATCGAGCGCCTCCCCGGCGAGCGCCTCCAGCAGCCACAGCTCGGCGCGCTGAGGAACGATCGCGACCGCGTCGAGCAGCGCCCTCGCCTCGCCGTCGAGTCGTGCCGCACGGGCCAGCACCGCGTCTCTGACCGTCGCCGGGACATCGTCGGTTCCGGCGGCGAGCGCTTCGACCACGAAGAACGGGTTGCCGCCCGTCTTCTCGTAGACCTCGTCCGGGTCGACGTCGAACGGCGCCGCGAGCTCCGCGACGGCCACCGGCGAGAGCGGAGCGAGCCTGAGGCGCCGGACGGCGCTGCTCGTCGCAAGCTCGCCGAGCACGATCCGCAGCGGGTGACGACGGTCGAGCTCGTCGTCGCGATGGGTCGCCACGAGAAGTGCCGGGACCGTCTCGAGCCTGCGCGCGAGGAGCTTCAGGACGTCGAGCGTCGCTTCGTCGGCCCAGTGGACGTCTTCGACCACGAAGATGGTGCCGGGCCGAGCCTGCAGGTCGCGCACGAGGGCGGCGACGACCTCGTGCGGCATCGCCCCGCTCCTGACGAGCTCCTGCAGCTCGCCGTGCGACTCTCCCGCGACCGCGAGCAATGGCCCGAGCGGCCTCGGCGTGAAGAGCGGATCGCACCCGCCCCACAGGATCCGCCCCGGCTTGCCGAGCTCGTCGCAGAAGCGGCGGAGAAGCGCGGTCTTGCCCACCCCCGCCTCTCCGCTCACGAAGACGAGTCGGCCGCGTGAGCTTCGCTCGACGTCCACCAACCGCTCGTGGAGCAGCGCGAGGTCGTGCGCACGCTCGAGCAGCGCACCGTCCGTCACCGACGCGCTCAGGTCGCCACCGCCTGCGACTTCACGCTCTCGACGTAGCCGCGCACGTCTGCAGCCGGCTCGGCATAGGCGTCGCCGAGGGCAGACTCCATCGCGCTCATGTAGTCCTCGGCCCAGGCGGGAAGCTCGTAGTCGATCGCCCGCAGGAACTCGAGCGTCGCCGCGAGCCGTATGTCCGCGATCGTGGGCGTGTCGCCGCCGATGAACGTCTTGCCGTCGAGGAAGAAGGAGCGGTAGACGTCGAGCGGCTGCGCGAGGGCAGCCTTCGCGTCGGCCTGCGCGCGCGCCTTCGCATCGTCGTCGGCGTCCGAGGCGCCGACCTCGCCCGCGTACTGCGGGAACGCGAGCACCGGGTACGTCGCGCGTGCGACGAGCGGATACACGGTGCCGATCA
>DASSGL010000190.1:0-10307 GCA_035693525.1 Gaiellaceae bacterium
CCCTTCCGCGTCGGCGAACGTCGTCGCATGCTCGCTGTGCCTTCGTGTCCGTCACGGCTCGAGCTGGATCGAGGCGCACCAGGCGCTCCGCGAGCTGCGCACGTCCGAGCTCGCCGCGCCGGTGCGCCTCGAGCCCGGCCTCTGTGACCGCTGCCTCGAGCTCGTCGTCCGGCGTCGGGGAGACCGCGCGCGAGATCGCTTGCGAAGCGGTGCGTCCGGCTCGGTCGGCGTGCATGCGCCGCGGGGAGTACGGCGAAGAGTCTCCTAGGGGACGACGACGCGGCGGTGCGGCTCCCCTACCGTCTGCGGTGCGCATTCCCCTCGTGCGCAGGAAAGGTGATCAGACGGCGCCCACGCCACGGGCGGGGCAGCTCTCAGGAGGTGCAAGTGGCTCATCGCGAGCCTGAACGCCAGCTCGACCCCCGTCGCCCGCTGACGTGCATCACACGAGAGCCCCGCCGGGCGCCGTCTGGCTCACCCCTCGCCGGGTTCGCCCGCACGCACGACAGGGGAGAGCGATGAACGATCTCCCGGTGAAGGGCGTCTTCCACTTCATCGTGTCGGACCTCGCGGAGGCCTGGGTGTGGGAGGGCTTCTCGAGGTTGGAGCGGTTCCTCGCGCTCCACGACGGTCGCGCGTGATCGACGGCGCAGTCTCGTCGCGCTGACGTAGCCTCCGGTTCGTGCACCGGCTCAGCAAGGCTCAGGCCCGGCGCATCGCGGTGCGCGCCCAGGTGCTCGACGCACCCCGGCCCACCGAGCTGCTCGGGGTCGTGCAGCAGCTGACCCTGCTCCAGATCGACCCGACTGCAGCGATCGCGCCGAGTGCGGACCTTGTCGCCTGGAGCCGCCTCGGCTCGTCGTACCGGCCGGCCCACCTCAAGCAGGCAGTCGAGGAGGAGCGCACCCTCTTCGAGCACGACGCGCTCGTGCGGCCGGTGAGCGACCTCGGCCTCTATCTCGCCGGCGCGGCCGACCGGCCGACGCGCGAAGGCCCGCGTGCATGGTTGCGCGCGAACGACTCCTTTCGCCGCGACATCCTCGATCTGCTCGGCAGCTCCGGGCCGCTGTCCTCACGCGACATCCCCGATACGTGCGTCGTGCCGTGGGCGTCGACCGGGTGGACGAACAACCGAAACGTCACGCAGATGCTGGAGCTCCTGATGATGCGCGGCGAGGTCGCGATCGCCGGGCGCGCCGGTCGGGAGCGGCTGTGGGACCTGCCCGAGCGCGTGTACCCGGCCGACGTCGTCGTCCCGTCGGTGGACGAGGCGCAGCGGCTCAAGAACGAACGGCGGCTTTCCGCGCTCGGCATCGCTCGGCCGAAGCGCCCCGCCATGCCGATCGAGCCGGTCGACGTCGGCGAGGCCGGGGAGCCCGCCGTCGTCGAAGGCCTCGAGGGCAAGTGGCGCGTCGACCCGGCGGCGCTCGACGCAGACTTCGAGGGGCGCACCGCGCTGCTGTCGCCGTTCGACCGGCTCGTCTACGACCGGGCTCGCACGCAGGAACTGTTCGACTTCGAGTACACCCTCGAGATGTACAAGCCGGCGGCGAAACGCCGCTGGGGCTACTTCGCCCTTCCGGCGCTCCACGGCGACCGGCTGGTCGGGAAGATCGACGCCGCCGCCGACCGCAAGGCGTCCGTCCTGCGTGTGCACGCGATCCACGAGGACGTGAGATTCACCCGGCCTATGACCAAGGCCGTGCAGGCGGAGCTCGACGACCTCGCCACATGGCTCGGGCTGGACGCGGTCGCGTACCAATCGATTGACCTTTCGTAGCACGATCCGTTACGTTGCCCGCAAGGAGGCGGCGCGTGAGGGGGAGAAGACGGGCTGCTGCGGCGCTTGGGGGCCTCTTCGCGAGGCTTGTCGACGCGCCTGCGAAACGCCGTGTGCGCATCGGAACCGAGAGGGCGCTGTCCGTTCTCTCGGCTCTCCTCGCGGTGACGACGCTCCTCTGGCACGGCTGGATCGAGGTCGTGCTGCGCGTCGATCCCGACAGCGGTAGCGGCGCGCTGGAGTGGGCCGTCGTCGGAGCCTGCGCCGCGACGAGCGTCGCGTTCGCTGTACTAGCGCAGCGCGAGGCGAGGAAGCCACTCGTCCCGCTCGCGGACCGCTGACTGTGCCGCAGATCAGCGACGTCAGCCCGACGAGGTCGAACTCGGATGCACCCGGGGCCGAGCATTGCGTGACGGGCCGCATGCTCTCGATCGCCTGCGCGCCGGACGGCGACTCGGTGTACGTCGGCTCCTACTCCAACCTCTGGGCGTCGGACGACGGTGGCAAGACGTTCGAGCAGCTCGCATGGCCGCAGCCTCCGCCCGACCGCTTCGACGTGCCGGGCGCGCTCGGCGGCTGGTGCGTCGTCGACATCGCGGCCGCGACGGGCTGGCGCGTCGACCGGGACCCGCGTGTCCTCGCGCGCCTGACCCGGCGCGTGCGCTCCGACATCGTCGGCTTCGGCGAATGCGGCGTCTGGACGTCGCTCGGCAACGGCGACGGGACGTTCCGGCCGCCGAGAGTCGTCGTCGCGAACTTCGGCTTGGAGGCAGGCGGTTGGCATGTCGACCGGCATCCTCGCTTCGCCGTCGATCTGACGGGTGACGGCTGCGCCGACCTCGTCGGCTTCGGCGATGCGGGCGTGTGGACGGCGCTCGGCAACCGCGACGGCACCTTCCAGGAGCCGAAGTTCGTGCTCGAGAACTTCGGCACCGAGCAGGGATGGCGCGTCGACCGGCATCCCCGCTTCCTCGCCGTCCTGACGAGTAGCGGTCATGCCGACATCGTCGGCTTCGGCACCGCCGGCGTCTGGGTGGCCCTCGGCGACGGCGACGGCACCTTCCAGGAACCGCGGTTCGTACTCGCCAACCTCGGCTGGGACCAGGGCTGGCGGGTCGACAAGCACCCGCGGTTCGTCGCGAAGCTCAGGAAGAACGGCTTCGGGGATCTCGTCGGCTTCGGCGACGCGGGCGTCTGGACGGCGCTCGGCAACGGCGACGGCTCGTTCGGCGACGCGACGTTCGTTCTCGCCGACCTCGGGATCGATCACGGGTGGCGTGTCGACAAGCACCCGCGGTTCGTTGCTCCCCTGCGAAAGGGCGGCGCCGCCGACCTCGTCGGCTTCGGCGACGCCGGCATCTGGACGGCGCTCGGCCGAGGCGACGGCACATTCGAGGACGCGACGTTCGCGCTCGCCAATTTCGCGGTCGACCAGGGATGGCGCGTCGACGAGCATCCGAGGTTCGTCGCCGACCTCACCGGCAGCGGCAGGGGCGACATCGTCGGGTTCGGCTACGCCGGTGTGTGGGCTGCGCTCGGAAAGGGGGACGGCACATTCGACGATGCGCGCTTCGTCCTCGCGAACCTCGGCTACGAGCAGGGTTGGCGCGTCGACCGGCATCCGAGGCTCGTCGGACGCCTGACGAGCGGCCGTCAAACCGACATCGTCGGCTTCGGCGACGCCGGTGTCTGGTCCGCGCTCGGCGACGGTCAGGGCGGCTTCGCCGCGTCGAGCTTCGTCCGCGCGAGCTTCGGCTACGGAACGACGGTGCTTGCGATCACGCAGAACGACCGCGAGAAGAACAGTCGCGGCATCTGGCGGTCGACGGACGGCGGCTCGAACTGGGCCAAGGTGCATCAGTTCCCGTCCGGCGAGTCCGCGGGCCAGCTCGAGTGGGCGCTCGGGAGCGATCACCTCGTGTACGCGGCCGGCGGGAGCTCGCTGGCGATCAGCAAGGACGGCGGCCTCACGTTTAAGGACGCGCTGCCCTGGGGACGCGGCACCGCGAAGAGGGTCAACCACGTCGCCGTCTGGCAGAACGAGCCCTCCGACGCGGCGCCCGCCGTGATCTACGCCCTCGGCGACAGCACGATGTTCCTGTCCTTCGACGGCGGCGCGACGTGGATGGAGGACAAGGGGACGTTGCCGTCGGGCGTCGGCGGGGCAGTGAGCGCCGTCGCGAACTCGAACACCCCGGACGTGTTCGTGATCTCGCCGCGCTTCCCGCTCGAGGTCTACGTCATCGGGAACGGCAGCGGCGCGGCCACATCCGCCGCGCTCCATCGCGGCGACTACACCTCGTTTCCGTTCGGGTCGAAGACCTCGACCTGGGAGGACGTCCCGCTCCCCGACCTGCTGACCGACTTCAGTCCCGGGCACAACGCGCAGGACAGCGGCAACGTGTTCCTCCGGACGACGCGAAAGGGCCGGGGAGACCTCCTCTTCTACGGAGCGCAGCGGCGCACGTCGTTCGTCGGGCCGCTCTTCCCGGACTCCGGCTCGGACTGGCACGCCCTCGACGGCACAGTGCACAGGGACCTGCACGGGCTCCTGCTCTCGCCCGACTTCGACGCGTCGCTGCACGACGGCCGGTACAGCGTGCACGCGGGCACCGTCTGGCTTCTCACCGACGGCGGCATCTACCGGAGCACCGACGGCGGACAGCACTTCGACCAGTCCGAGAACGCGAGAACGCTGTCGGCGATCAACATCGCAGCGGTCTCGGTGCAGGGAAAGGGGCCGGCGGTGTCGCTCAACACCGGCGACAACGACGGCTTCTACTCCTTGGACGGAGGCGCGAGCTGGACCTACCAGCAGTACGGCGGCGGCGACAACGACACGTCCTACGCCGATCCGTTGCGGCCGAACACGATGCTCGTGTTGACACCACGGTGGAACCTCGCGGGGAGCACGGCCGACGGCACGAGGTCGAGCCAGACCGTCACCGTCTACACGGCGCCGAACGGAGATCTCCCGAGCGCCGCGACGTCGGGGACGAGCAGCCGTCACATCACCGGCCCGCCGTTGCTTCCGCCCTCGGAGCCGTTCCGGGCGCTCTGGAACGCCGGCAGCTTCTTCTGCTCGCGCGGGTCACGGCCGATCGTGCTCGGGCTCGCGATGGAGGACGCACCAGAGCAAGGCGACTACGTCTTCGTCCTCGACCCGACCGCTCAGCCGGTGCTTGTACGCACGTTGAACATCCTCGACATCGGGAGCCGCGACGAATGGATCACGACCGCGACCGGTCCAGGCCAGGGAGCGAACGTCTTCCAGCAAGGCCCGCCGCTGCCCCGCCCGAATCTCGGGGTCGTCCAGGCTTCGGGGGGCCATGAGACCCCCGTCTTCACCGTCGGCGGCGACGGGACGCTCTGGTCGTGGACGGACGGGCAGGCAGGCTGGCTGCAGCTCGTGCCGGGCGGAGGCGCGTCCATGGCGATCCGGTTCTTCGTCGATCCGTACAGGCCGAATCTCGTCTACCTCCTCGACACCGACCACGTGAGGCGGTCGAACGACGGCGGCCGCACCTGGCACGTCGACCAGCAGCTCGAGAGGCAGCTGACCTGGAACAACCAGATCGCGATCTCGTCCAACGACGACACGAGCGGCATCGGCGACCATTTCGATCTCGTGCTCACCGACATGCAGTTCGACCCGGCGAACCCGCTCGTGCGTTTCGCCGTCGGCGAGGGCGGCGCATTCGGCACCGCCGACGGCGTGCACTGGACGCGGCTGCTGCACAGCGGGGCGCTGTGCGCTCGGCCCGCGAACTGCCTCTACGACCAGGCGACGGACCCGTTCGATCCGGCGCTGTACGTCTCCTTCGCCGGGCGGAGCGTCGTCAAGATCACGGACCTCTGGAGCGACGTTCCCGCCTGAGGTCCATTAACACGACGTTCATCTACGAGCGACTAGCATCGCCCTGCTCTTGGGGAATGCGCGGGAACATACGACCGGCGTCCGGCGGCGCCGCGGTCGGGCGGTGCGGGCGGCAGTCATGCTCGGCTTGGCTGCTGGGGCGCTCGGCGTCTCTCTTGCCGTTCGCGACGTGGGAGTCGGGAACGCCTCTGCTGCGCCGAATCTCCCGGTGCGGACGGCGCGGAAGCAGATGCCGGACCCCGTGCGGATCGTCATCCCGGCGATCGGCGTCGATGCCCGGGTGGTGCCCCTCGGGCTGAACCCCGATCGGACGATGCAGGTGCCGAGCAATCTCGCAGACACCGGGTGGTTCCAGCCCGGCCCCGAGCCCGGCGAGCAGGGCGCGGCTGTCATCGTCGGCCACCTCAACTCCATCAGCGGGCCGGGGGTCTTTGCGCACCTCTCGAAGCTGCGACGGGGCGACAGGATCAAGGTGCACCTCAAAGGCGGGTCGACCGTGACGTTCGTCGCCAAGTCCGCGATCCGGGTCGCGAAGAGCCGCTTTCCCACCAAGCGGGTCTATGCCAGAACGGCCCAGCCGACGTTGCGTGTGATCACCTGCGCCGGAAGGTTGAATCCGGCCACGGGCCACCACGCCGACAACTACATCGTCTTCGCGTCGCTTCTGGGCGTCCGCAAGTAGACGGCACGGCCGTTCGGCCGCAGCACGGCCGCGGCGACGAAGATGGCTGCGAGCGTGGCGACGAGCGGCAGGACGGGTGCGTACGTGCGCGCGTGAAGGAGCAGGAAGCCTCCGGCAGCGGCACCTGCCGCGAGGCCGGCGATCACGCTCGCGAGGCGTCGGCGCTCAGGGGCCGACTGCGACCAGCCCGCCTCGTCGCTCATCAGCATGATCACCGTCGCCGTCGCGGCCGTCGTGAACACGCCCTTCACGTCGAGCGACATGATGGCCGCGCTCTGCATGCCGAGAGCCAGCGCCGAGAGCGCGATCAGCGCATCGCCTGCTCGCTGCGACGGCAGTCCGGACGTGACGAGCCAGCCGACGAGGAACGCCGTTTGCGCAAGTGCCGCCCCACCGAGCGAGACCGAGACGCGCTGCGGCCAGATTCCGGAGCCTCGCGTGGGCTTGACGATTCGTACGGCCACGAAGACACCGACGGCGAAGGCGACGAGTGCGGCGATCACTCGGTCGAGCTGAGGATCGTCCGCTCCGGCGACGCCGAGACCGAGGAACACGAGGTTCCCGGTCATGAAGGCGCTGAACACCTTGTCGAGCCCGAGGAACGCGATCGCGTCGACGGCGCCGGACGCGAACGTCAGTCCGACGAGTAGGGCGTCGCGAACGGCCAAGGCACGGGCAGGCGCGTCGACCGTGCTCACCGCCGCGCTCGGGTGCGGCGAGGGCCCGGTCGACGCTGTCCGCTACTAGGTGGTGCGATCAAGGTCGCGGAGTGCGTCGATGTGCTCGTGGATCGCGTTCATCCCACGCTCGTCGGTCGAGCTGACGCCGACCTTCGGTCCCGACCGGCGATGATCCTCGATCGACTCCACAAGGAGCTCGACGGCGGCGAAGTCCTGGTCGCCGGGCAGCGACTCCCGCACGACGCGCGCGCGACCACTTGCCGTGAACGCGTTTCCGTCTCCCAGGATGACGAGCGCGATCTGCGGGGACTCGCGCAGACGCTCCAGTGAGCATCGGCTGTGCTCCAAGCCGAAGAGGATTCGCCGATCACCTGCACGCAGGGCCGTCGAAACGGGAATCGCGTGCGGGCCGCCGTCACTCGTGCTGAGAACGGCCAACGTCCCTTCGGCCCACTCCGGCAGCGCCTCGAGCTGCGGATGTCGAGCCTGTGAGGCGACGACGACCTGCTTGTCCTCGCGCAACGCGGCCATGGTCCCTGCATCGAGATTGAGATGTGCCTGCACGAGCTCGTGCGGCGTCAGCGCCATCCACTGCTGCAGCGAGACGTCTGCGAAGCGGTCGCTCCGAAACAGCTCGAGGAAACGCAGCGGTTCGTCACCCGTGTTCTCGACGTAGTGCCCCATCGCGAACGGGATGTAGCCGACGTCGCCTGCTTGATAGTCGAACGTTCGCGCCTTGCCGCTGGATGCGAACACGGTCATCCGCCCCTGCCCGGCGATGTAGTACTGCCACTCGTCGGTGTTGGGGTGCCAGTGGAGCTCCCGCATCCCGCCGGGCTCGACCTCCACGTAGGCGGCGGCGATGGTGGACGCGGCCGGGAAGTTGGACGAGTCGACGATGCGTGCGGTTCCGCCGGCAGCCACCACTGGATCCTGGGCGAACAGATGGTGCACGAAGGTCTGGGGAACCGTTCCTGCGGGCGACTCCACGGCGTCCGATGCAAGTGGCCCAGGCACCTCGCCCGCGAAGATGTATCGCTCGTGCTCGACGTCGAACGGAATGTTCCGGAACGCGGATTCCTGAAGGCCGAAGTTCTTCGCAAGCACGTCGCGGGGTGTGTGGACGAACCAGTCGCAGATGAGGAACGTCTCGTTCTCGGAGAAGTTCCCGTCGTCGAAGACGAGCAGGAACTCGCAGCCTTCCTCGAGTCCCTGGATGGAGTGCGGAATGCCGGCCGGGAAGTTCCACAGATCGCCCTCGCCGACGTCGGCGATGAAGTTGCGACCGTCCTGATCGACGGCCGTCAGGCGCGCGCGGCCGGCGAGCATGAACGCCCACTCGGCCTCCTTGTGCCAGTGCAGCTCGCGAATTCCGCCCGGCTTCAGGCGCATGTTCACGCCTGCGAGCTCGGTCGCGACGGGCAGCTCACGGACAGTGACCTCTCGCGCCCAGCCGCCGGTCAGCAGGCGATTGCGAGCGGCTGCGAACGAGAACTTGAGGTTCGGGATGGTGCCCGAGTCCGTGAGCGGCGAGGCCAGCAAGCTGGGGTTCTCGCGCTCGAGCGGGACGTTGCGCGGGCCGAGTATGGGAGCGCCCGCTCCGTTCCGGACGGGCTGCGGATCGTTCGAGGCGTGTCGGAAGATATGGCTCATGCGCTCGAGCGTAGGCGCTTGCGCGCGTGGGTCAGAGAGCCACGCGGTCTCTCGAGAAACCGTTTTGGTATCGCCGCGCGTCCGTCAGGCGCCGCGGAAGCGCGCCGCGAGCTGTGGATAGCGCGGGGTCAGCTCTGCTCCGTCCAGGTCGAGCGGCGTGCCTGCCGGGGGGCCGGAGAGGTCGGAGTCGTCGACGGGGTAGTCGTTGCCCGTCACGCTCGAGTATGCGTCGGGCGCGACGTCGTCTGCGTCTTCCCAGTTGCCCGATTCAGCATCTTGTGCTACCGAGGCGAGCGAATCGGGGTTCTGCAGGGCTCGCTCGTACGGGTCGCGGCCGAGTGAGATGACGTAGGCGCGGAAGTCGCGGAAGCAGTCGTCGGAGCAGCCGTCCTCGATCACGGTGGCGGCGCCCCACATGCTCCATGTGTACGCCTGGTGGTCGAGATGGTGACGGGTCCGCTCGAAATCGATGATCGCTTGTGGCGAGAGCTGTGCGAGACGATTCTTGAGAAGCTCGGATTGCCGCGCCGTGTCGTTGCCTGCGGCGCGGCGCGACGCCTCGACGAGCTGCCAGAACGCGGAGTCGCCGGCCTGGTCGGTCGGGGTGGTCGTGCCGGTCTGGGGCACCTGCGGCGGCTGCGCGGGAGCGTCAACCGCGGCCTGCGTGACCGATGTGCGCGGAACGCTCGTGGTGCTCGATCCTCCGCCGCGACCACCGACGACGACGACGAGGACGGCGATTCCGAGAGCGGCGGCCGAGACGACGAGCGACGCTCGAACGAGTGCCCGATCGGACATACGGTGACGCTAGGGCGAGGAATCGGTGGCTGCGATACCGATTCCGCTGTCGCCCGATAGCGTGTCGCGATCAACTCGCAGCCGGTGCGGCGTTGTACTCATCGTCGGTGACGTGCGCGCCCCAGCTGGCGCTGGTGCCGTCGTCGCCGACCTGGAGCATCGCGAGGTGGGTCATGAAGCGGTCGGGAGCAGCGCCGTGCCAATGGTCTTCTCCGGGGTCGAAGAAGACGCGGTCACCCGGCCGGATGAATTCGATCGGGCTGCCGCGTCGCTGCGCGAGGCCGATGCCCTCGGTGACGTAGATCGTCTGGCCGTTCGGGTGGGTGTGCCATGCCGTCCGGGCGCCCGGTGTGAAGTGGACGCTGCTCACCTGGAGGCGCGACCGGTCCGACGCGGTCGCGACCGCGTCGATGTAGACCGCGCCGGTGAACCATTCGCTCGGCCCGGGCATGGTCTCGATGCTGTTCCTCCAGATCTGCACGGCGTCCTCCTGGTCGTTGGCTACGAAGATGAGCGCGGCACGAGCCTCAGCGTCGCGGCTTGCGCTTCGGCACTGACGATCGGGTCGACGTAGCGGGCGTCATAGCGGTGGTACTTCGTGCGGTAGGCAGTGTCGATCTCGTCGTCCGCCTCGCCGCCGGCTTCGACGAAGGTGACGTCCTTGTCGACGCCGCCCGCATGGATGTGCCCTTCCCTACTGTCCTGCGTCCCGCGGAACCAGGTGGAGCCCCGCCCGTCGGCGGATCGCACGTAGAGGTCGTCGCCGTGCCGGACGACCCAGATCGTCACCGGCTTCCGCAGCGTCCTGTCCCGACGTACCGATGCGAGCTCCAGCTC
>DASSGL010000191.1:0-5055 GCA_035693525.1 Gaiellaceae bacterium
ACGGCTGCGAACTCGTTCCATAACTGGGTGATCCCGAAGAACGCGAAGAACAAGACCGGCGCCTGGGACTTCATCAAGATGGCCGTCGACACAACGGGCGCCTCGAATCTGGCAAACATCGTCGGGGCGCTTCCCACGAACAAGGTCGCGGCCTCACGGATCGACGACCCCCTGACGAAGTTCTTCCTCCAGACGGCGGCGCATCCGCAGGTGCCGCTCCTCGACAGCATCGTGCCCCTGAAGGTGGCCCTCCTGTACTACCAGCAGCTCCAGGCAGCGTTCTCCGGCAAGACGACGCCGCTCAAGGCAATGCAGAACGTGGACAGCGGCCTCAAGACGCTGAGCCCCTGAGCTCACTCCAGGCATCGACCCGCCCGAGGAGGTCCCGCGGCCCGCAATGGCTGTGGGGCCTCCTCTACGCCTCTCCGGCGGTGGTGCTCGTGAGCATGTTCGTCGCGTATCCCTTCGGGAGCATCGTCTACCACGCCTTCACGCGCTGGGACGGCATCACGCCCGCACAGTGGGTCGGTCTGCACAACTTCCGCGTGCTCTGGCACGACCCGATCTTCCTGAATGCGCTGAAGAACAACGCGATCTTCGCGCTGTCGGTCCCGATCCAGGTCGTTTTCCCGCTCGTGGTCGCGTACGTGATCCATCGCCGCGTCCCGGGCTGGCGGATCTTCCGCGCGACGATCTTCCTGCCGGCCGTCTACGCGGCCGTCGTGATCGGCATCCTCACGTCGACCGTGCTCCAGCTCGACGGCCCGCTCAACCAGGCGCTCGGCAAGGTCGGGCTCGGCAGCCTCGAGCACGAGTGGCTCGGCAGTGCGAGTACCTCGATCCCGCTCATCCTCCTCGTCGTCGTCTGGACGAACTTCGGCTACAACGTCCTGCTCTACCTCGCCGGGATGAGCGCCGTCGACCCGTCGCTGGAGGAAGCCGCGCGAATCGACGGCGCAGGCTGGCTGCGGATCCTGTTCTCGGTGATCGTGCCGAACCTGCGGCGCGTGCTCGAGATCGTGCTGGTCGTGAACACGATCACCGCCTTCGCGTTCATGTTCACCTACATCTACACGATCACGAACGGCGGCCCGGGGACGGATACCTACGTGTCCGAGTTCTACATCTACCAGCAGGCGTTCACGAATCAGAACATGGGCTACGCCGCGGCCATCGGCGTCATGCTCGTGCTGATCGTCCTGGCCATCGGTCTGCTGCAGATCCGTATCCTAACCCGCGAGGCGCGCTGAGCATGGCCGAGACCGCTGTAGCCGGGGTCCAGGCACACGCGCGTCGACGCCGGTCGCGCCGGCATTCGTGGCCGCTCGTCGTCGCCATCGGTCTCTTCTGCGTCTCGGCTGTCCTGCCGCTCCTCTTCATGGCGGCGACCGCATTCCGCACCGAGGCCGACTGGGCGAACTCGAGAATCGGGCTGCCGACGACCTTTTCGTTCGGTGCGTTCGAGCGGGCGTGGACGAGTGCGAACATCGGCGTGTACTTCCGCAACTCGGTGATCGTCACCTTCTCGACCGTC
Source organism: Gaiellaceae bacterium (assembly GCA_035693525.1). Taxonomy (GTDB): domain Bacteria; phylum Actinomycetota; class Thermoleophilia; order Gaiellales; family Gaiellaceae; genus Palsa-739. The sequence goes on from DASSGL010000191.1 coordinate 1,535, forward strand.
GCTCTCTCGGTCGTCACGGCGACGCTCGCGGGCTACGCCTTCTCGAAGCTGCGGTGGCGCCTCTCCGGCGCGGTCTACCTCTTCGTCCTGTCGTGGCTGGCGATCCCGCCGCTGCTCCTGATGGTCCCGATCTACGTCGAGCTCGTGCAGCTCGGCCTGCTGGACACCTATTGGGGCGTGATCCTGCTCTACACGGCGCTGAACCTCCCGTTCAACGTCTACCTGATGACGGCGTTCTTCAAGTCCGTGCCGGACGAGCTGATCGAGGCGGCACGCATCGACGGGGCGGGCATCCATCGGACGTTCCAGCGGATCCTCCTGCCACTTGCGAAGCCGGCGATCGCGACGCTCGTCATCTTCAACGTGCTCTGGGCCTGGAACGAGTTCCTGTTCGCGCTGCTCCTGCTCCAGACCGACAACGTGAAGACCCTCACCGTGGGCGTGCTCCAGCTCCAGGGTCGGTTCACCGCCGACTACCCCGCGCTGATGGCCGGCCTCCTGATCACGTCGCTGCCCGTGATCGGCGCGTATCTCATCTTCCAGCGTCATCTCGTCCGCGGGATCGTCGCGGGCGCCGTCAAGTAACGAAAGGAGAGTCGTGTCGCCTACCCGCCGCTTCGAGGGACGGAACGTCGTCGTCACCGGCGCCGGCCAGGGGATCGGCCGTGCGATCGCCGACCGGTTCGCGCTCGAAGGCGCCGACGTGATGCTGATCGGCCGCCGCCCCGAGCCGCTCGACCAGGCCGCGCAGGAGATCGCGGCTGCAGGCGGGAGCGCCTGGACGCACCCGGCAGACGTGGGCAACGCAGCCGCGGTCGACGGCGCCGTCGCCGCCGCGCTCCGGCGCTGGGAGCGAATCGACGTGCTCGTGAACAACGCGGGCGTCGCGGAAGAGCGCGCATTTCTCGAGATCGAGGACGAGGGCTGGGACCGCATCCTCGCCACGAATCTTCGCGGCGCGTTCTTGATGGCGCAGAGGGTCGCGCGTGCCCAGGTTGCCGCCGGCGGCGGCTCGATCGTCCACATCGCCTCGATCGACGCCTCGAGCGGCGACGGCCCGTACGCGAGCTACAACGCCTCGAAGGCAGGCCTCCTCGGCCTGAGCAGGACGATGGCGCTCGAGCTCGGCCCGCACGGCGTGCGCGTCAACTGCGTCAGCCCCGGCTTCACGCACACGGAGATGACCGAGGTCGGCGTGCCTCCCGGGACGATGGACTACCTGTTGACGCGATTCGACCGTGTCCCGATGCGCCGGCTCGTCCGCCCCGAGGAGGTGGCGGCCGCATGCGCGTTCCTCGCCTCGGACGACGCGTCGGCGATCACGGGGATCGACCTCACCGTGGACTGCGGGTTGACGGCGAACTGGTACATCCTCGAGTCGATTCCGTCGGATGGCTAGCGTCTCCTTCGGCGAGGAGACCGGCTGGCGAAGCGTCGTGCTCGAGAGCGACGAGCTGCGCGTCGTCGTGCTGCCGGACAAGGGCGCGGAGATCCATCGCCTCGTCCATCGCGAGTCGGACGTCGACGTGCTTTTCCACGGGCCGTGGGGACTCCGGCCGCCCGGCGCGGCGCCGCTCGAGGGCAGCGGCGACGACGAGTTCATGTGGAACTACGCCGGCGGCTGGCAGGAGCTCTTTCCGAGCGTGAACGAGTCGTGCACGTATGGCGGCAGGCGAATCCCGTTCCACGGAGAGGTGGCGACGCTCCCATGGAAGCACGAGGTCCTCTCGAACGGCGGCGACGAGCGCGCCGCAGTGCGATTCACGACGCAGTGTCGCGCAACATCCTTCGAGCTCGAGCGAACGCTGCGCGTCGAGGACGGACGACCTGAGCTCGAGATCGAGAGCGTCGCCACGAACGTGGGCGACGAGCCCGCCCATTTCGTGTGGGGCCAGCACTGCGTGCTCGGCGCGCCGCTGCTCGCAGACGGCTGCACGCTCGAGCTTCCGGCTCGGACGATCGTGACGCGGCCAGAGCTCTGGGAGCCGGAGACGGCGGCCCTCGCACCCGGACAGCGGGAAGCGTGGCCGAACGCCCGGCTACGGGACGGCGGCCGGCTGGATCTGCGCGAGATCCCAGGCCCGGAGCGCAGGAGCCACGACGACATCTATGTCGGCGACCTCGAGGCGACGTGGCTCTCGGTCTCGAACCCGAACTTGGGCTTGACCTTTCGACTGGACTGGTCTCCGGCCGAGCTCGCGTGGGTCATCCTCTGGCAGGCCTACGGCGGTGCCGACGCCCCGCCGTTGACGGGGTCGTACGCGCTCGGGGTCGAGCCGTGGACGAGCCGGCTGAATCTCGAAGACGCCCTCGCGGCCGGCGAGGCGATCGAGCTCGTCCCGGGCGGACGGTTCGCGACGCGGTTTGCGGCGAGCGTCACGGGCTGATCTGCCGGGCACGCGCCTGATCCGGCGGAGAGCGCCGCTCGCCAGCAGCTCGCGTCCCCGCTCCGTCTCGGCCTCGAGCAGCTCGCGCTGCCTTGGCTCGGTCACGCCGACGGACAATCTCACACAATGAGCTCACGGCGGGTAGGCATCGAGCCACCAGCGGGCCACGTCGAGGCGGCGCATGAACGCAACGCCTTCGAGGCCGCGGGCGTGCTCGAGGAACGCCCGCACCGCCGACGCGCGGGCGGCCTGGCCGCTCCAACGGGCGTGGACGGCGACGGTCATGAGAGCAGTGCGCCGCTCGCGGACGAGCTCGTCGACTCCCCTCCTGAGCGTGTCGAGGAAGTCGCGCGGCGCGGCGAATCCCGGGCTGACGAGGTAGCGGCTGTCGTTGTACGTCTTCGAGTAGGGAACGACGAGAAACGGTCGGCCGGCAGCACGCACGTAGTACGGGACGTCGTCACCCGAGCCGTCCGAGTCGTAGATGAAGCCGCCCTCCTCGACCAGCAGCTCGCGCGTGTGCGGGCTCGGCCACGAGCGGCAGTTCCAGCCGAGCGGCCGCCCCCCGAGCACGCGCTCGAACGTCTCGATCGCACGCTGGATCTGCTCGCGCTCCTGCTCGCGCGAAAGCCGCCATGGCTCGATCCAGCGCCAGCCGTGCCCGAGCAGGTCGTGATCGTGCTCGCGCATCCAGTGCGCCACGGCCGGGTTCAGCTCGAGCGCCACGGCAGCCGCAGAAACCGTGACCGGAATACCGGCCTCGTCGAAGATTCGCGCGAGGCGCCAGACGCCGGCGCGGCTCCCGTAGTCGTAGTGCGACTCGGTGCCGAGGTCGATCCCTGGAGGGTCCACACCGGGGTCGGCGTACTCGCCCCAGCCGTCGTTGCGGTCGTCGCCCCAGCGAACGGAGTACTCCGACCCCTCCTCGTACACGAGCACGACATTGACGACGACGTGGGCATCACCCGGCCAGGCGAGTCCCTGCGGATCGGCCCCGTAGCCGACGAGATCGCGTTCGCGGACTCGCTCCGGGATCACTCGGCGACTATACGACCGTGACTCGCAGGCGAGCTAACGTCGGAGGTTGCGCCGTTCCGCCAGCAAGGGAGCGAGGCTCGCCGCTCCGACGATGAC
>DASSGL010000192.1:0-2105 GCA_035693525.1 Gaiellaceae bacterium
CGGCGATCACGAGCGGCTCGAGCAACCGCTCTCGCACCGGATCGCTGAAGAAGAGGTAGCGGGACTCCCTCTCGATCGGGAGGTCGAAGCCGAGCCGCGCGACGAGCTCCGGGGTGTCGCAGCCCGCGGCGACTACGACGACGTCCGACGAGTGCCAGCCGGAGGCGGTGACGATGCGCCAACCGGCCCCGTCCTGCTCGACGCGGAGAACCTCCTCGCGCAGCAGACGCGCACCCTGCCCGAGCGCGACCTCCGCAAATGCCTCGACCACTGCCTGCGGACGGTCGAAGTACCCGTCTTCGCCGCACCACGAGGCTCCGAGGAACCGGTCGTCGAGGCCCGGTACGAGCGCCGCCGCCTCGCCAGGCGCCAGCAGGCGTGACGGGATGCCGACGTCGTGCTGCACGGCGACACCGGCCTCGAGTCGCCTGAGCGACGCCGGCTCGTCGGCGACGAAGAGGTAGCCACATGGATCGAAGCGCGCCTGCGCGACTGTGCCGAGCCGAGCCGGAAAGTCGCGGTAGAAGGCGTGCGACTCCTTCGCCATCAGGCAGTTCGCGCGCGTGCCCCATTGCTGTCGGACGCCTCCCGGCTGGATGCCGGACGCACCGGCGCCGATCCCGCCGCGGTCGAAGATCGCCACCGGTCCGATTCCGCGCTCCGTGAGGTGGAAGGCGATCGAGAGGCCGGTGACGCCGGCGCCGATGACGCTGACGCTGACGCTCATGCCGCGGTAGCGTAGACCCGATGGCGCACCGGATCCTCGTGCTCGGCGGCGGGACGTCCGGGTACTTCGACGCATCCGAGGAGGAGAAGCGCGACGTCTTCCTGCCGGCGTTCCGCGACATGCTCGCCGAGTGGGAGAGGCTCGGCGCGCGCGTCGTCGCGTCGTTCTGCGACGACGTGCTCCAGGTGGGACCGGTGACGCCGGGGCGCTGGGCGTGGTATCTCCTCTTCGAGGTCGACGATGTCGACGTCGCCGAGGCGATGATGAATCGAGTTCGCACGGAGGTCTCCGGGGTCCGACTCGACCGCTATCTCCAGTTCGAGGTCAGGGTCGGCAGGCCGTTCTGGGCGCGTGAGGAGGCGGCTCCCTGACCGCCGCCCCGACGGCGGTCACCGAGTCCCCGGCCGGCAGGCGCCGGCCGCGCCCGTCGCGCGGGCTCCTCAGTTTCGTCCTGCGGCGCCTTGCCGCGCTCGTGCTCCTCTCGCTCGGGATCACGTTCGTCGTCTTCGTGCTCACCGAGCTCGTGCCGTCGAACGCGGTCGCGACGAACCTCGGCGAGCAGGCGGCCGGAGATCCCGCGGCCGTCGCCGCGTTCAAGCACCACTACGGCCTCGATCGGCCGCCGCCGGTCAGGTACCTGATCTACCTCGACCACGTAATTCACGGCGACCTCGGCCAGTCGTCGCTGACGCACGAGCCCGTGACGCACGACCTCGGCCAGTTCATCCCGGCGACGGCGGAGCTCGCCGTCTACTCGATCCTCTTCGCGTCGATCGTCGGCGTCGCGTTCGGCGTGCTCGCGGCGCTCCGGCGCAACCGTCCGGCCGATCACGCCCTGCGCTTCGCCTCGCTCGCGGGAATCTCGATGCCGACGTTCTGGATCGCGCTCGTGGCGCTCTACATCGGCTTCTTCCGGCTCGGCTGGTTCCCGGGCGCCGACCGGCTCGACCCTGGAACGACGCCCCCGCCGCACGTGACCGGCCTCTACACGATCGACGCGTTGCTCGCGGGCGACTTCGGGCTCTTCGGGCAAGCCCTGCACCACCTCGTGCTCCCGGCGCTCGTCCTCGCGGCGTTCAACGTGAGCCTGCTGACGCGGTTCACGCGCTCGGCCGTGCTCGAGGTCGTCGGCAACGACTACGTGCGTGCCGCGCGCGCGAAGGGTCTGCCGGAGCGCGTCGTGATCGTGCGCTACATCCTCCGTGCCGCGCTGCCGTCGGTCGTGACGGTGCTCGGACTCGTGTTCGCGAACGTGCTCACCGGCGCCGTGCTCGTCGAGAAGATCTTCTCCTGGCCGGGCATCGGCCAGTACGCCTACCAGGCGGCGGTGAACCTCGACGTTCCGGCGATCGCCGGCGTGAGCCTCTTCGTCGCAGTC